>DASYZW010000420.1:0-1569 GCA_035945915.1 Verrucomicrobiia bacterium
CTCAATGCGGCAGGGCTCGCACCATGTGGCCCAGAAATTGACCAGCACTACTTTGCCTTTCAAACTTGCGAGCGGCAAATCGCCGCCTTGCAATTCCGGAAACGTGACATCCGGCTCATTCGGCGGGCCAGGTTTGGAGACGAATGTCGTCTTCGAGCCATTGGACACCGTGGTGCCCATGCCTTTGCATCCAGTTAGTCCAATCGAAAGCGCCACAAACGAGATTGCGACAGCGCCCCATCGCGTAATATTCCGATTCATCAAAAAAGTTCCCCTTAACACGAAAAAAGATTCAGGATTGTCAGTTTACCCGAAAGCCACGTCAGCCGGTTCATAAAAATCAGCCCGCCAATGGCGAGCAGCAGCACGCCGCTGAAAATTTCCACCATGTGAATGTGGCGGCGGAAACGCTGATAAAACTTCAGAAATTGTCCAATCCCGATCGCCGTCAGCAAGAATGGAATCGCAAGCCCTGTCGAATAAGCCATCAACAGAAACACTCCCCGTGTGATCGTCTCCTGCGTGGCGGCTAGAGCGAGCACCCCCGCGAGGATTGGGCCGATGCACGGCGTCCATCCAAACGCGAACGCGAAGCCCATCAAAAATCCGCTCGCAACGCCCGGCTGGCCTCCGAGATTCCGGAAATGTACGTCGCGATTGAGCCATCGCGTCAGCCCGGGCCCGAGGAAAAATATCAGCGATACCGCGAACAAATGAATTGGCCGGAAGCTCGAGGAATTCGACTTCATCAGAAAAATCATCGCGATACCGGAGGCGATGAACAACGCCCCGATGATCAAACCGGCGCGAACGGAAATCTTCACTAGTGCTCCGATCAAATGCAGGCCAAAAAGCAAAACGAACGCGCCCGCGAACGGCGCCAGCTCATTGCGGTTGCTCAACAGAAATGTTCCCACGGCGGTCGCCGACGCGCCGAAGCTGATGAACACGACGGAAAACCCAATTACAAACGCTAGCGCTGAGCGAAGCAGGCCGCCGCGAGAGCCTTGTCCCTGTTGAAGCTGGTCGACGCCAATGCCCGAAAGCATCGATACATATCCTGGCACCAGGGGCAGAACGCACGGCGACAGAAACGAAAGTAGGCCCGCTGCAAGCGCCACAAGCGCCGGAAACACCGTTGCGTGGTTCTGCAGCCAAACGCATGGCGATAGAAAGGAGATCAACCCCGCCAACGGCACAGTGAATATTGTCACATTCATCTGGTGTAATTACGCTCCTCGTTCTGGCATTGGATGTTTCGCACGACGATACGGCGCAAGCGACGTCTCGATTTTCGCACACCGCTTCGCAAAGCGCACGCGCGTGTCCGGCAAGCTGTTCGCGACGGGGTTCAAAAGGCTTTTGGCTATGTTGACGTCCTGACCGGGGCCCGCCAAAACGAAAAGCAGATTCCTCGCCGCATGGCGGCTCCCTTCGTGCCTCAGGGCAGGCGGGATGACAAATTCGTGGAGAGGCGCGTTCGAGGCCATGATGTCAACAGAGCCAGGGCTTTTCTAAAATTCGACCCGTCGATGGAGAAACCCGGGAAAAGCCTCCAGGTGATGCCAG
>DASYZW010000421.1:0-4608 GCA_035945915.1 Verrucomicrobiia bacterium
CGCTGAACAATCCGTGTTCACGACACAACTCAGAAAAATAACCGTAATAATTATCGGCAAACAAATCGGCGATCGTGCGGCGCACGTCCCAGAGAAACCGTTCGGTTAGCGCCGGATTGCCGACGACACGATCCGTAAAGACCGGGAGATATTTCAGCAGGTCATAACCGCGCCGTTTTCTGAACTCTTCGCGGAAGGCAGGCGACCAGTTCTGGTCGCCGGTTTCGTAGCTGTCGATCAGCGAGCTGTTTAAGGTTTTGCCAGGACCCGCGAGCGGCCCGAGATCATCAAGCACCTTTTGCATGAACCCGTTCCAATGCGCATCCAACGCGGCAGTGCTGAACTTGTCGCATTCCAAGCCAGTGCCTTCAACTGGCGCCGGATGATTGTCCACTCCCACCGGCGTATAGCCCACGCGCAAAAGAATCCAGTTTCCGGCGGGGACCCGCCAGTGCAATTGCCCGTTGCGATTTAACTTCGACGTCAAATCCACAATCCGGTTCAGCGGAATGGATCCCATGGGATTGCTGCTGACCGCTGATGAGAGGACCGCCCGATCATCGAAACCCGCTTTTGAACGGAAATCAGATATCTGGGTGACCTTCCCGGCTGGCGCTGGAAAGGCAAGCACCGCGATGTCACGGTAAAAATCCAATTTCGTGGGCGGTTGCGGCAGCGCGTCATCAAACTGCGACGGGCCGGTGACCCGTACTTCGCTGGTGGTGATTTTCTGCATGGCGTTCGAAGCGGTAATCCAGGGACCCCCGCTGCTGGACCATCCGGCGCAATTTTCCACGCATAAATGGAGGCCGACCCGGTCGGCTTCCTGGACGGCGAATTTGAAATCGTCCTGCCATTCCGGGCTCATAAACACCACCGGTCCCCGCGGGATGCCGCAATCCACATTCACAATGGTCGCGCCGCCCAGGCCGATTTGTTTCATCGCTTCCAAGTCGGCAGTGATGCCGGCCTTCGTGATATTGCCGTTCATCCAATGCCACCACGTTTGCGGCCGGGCGGAGTCCGGCGGGTTTTGGAAACCGTCATCCAGCGGATCCGCAAATGCCGGGACAGAAAGCGCAAACAACGTTGCCGAAGCGAGCGGAAGAACAAATTGATTCATTTTCATTTTCATGCTATGCCAACAATTGGATACAAAACCTGCCGGCAAGTTGACTGCCGTTTTTTAAAATTACCGGGGCCAGCGGACACTGTGACAGAACGCGCATCATGACGCCCCCAGCGGCCAGGCAGGCGCGGACATGAACGTCGCCATTGGCGTCCACCCGCACACCGGAACCATTGGATGCCACGAGGGACGCATTGTAAATGCAAAATTTGATGGATCGAAAATCGGCGGTACCCGACTCAGTTTCATCCTGCGACCATGGCCAGTTGGGCTTCACGTTGGCGGGCTGTTTCGGCCATTTTTTATTTCGACGCGCCGCGGCCTTTCCTTCCGTCCGACAAATACACTCCTCGGGAAACAGGCCCCATTCCGACCACCGTTGCCAGTGGATTTCGTCGCAACTCGAGGCGAGTGCCATCTTCAGCCCGATCTCGCGCGTCTCCAGATCATCGCCGGTATATGTGTACTCATAACTGATCGATCCAATCCCCTCTTTATCCATGAGCCAATGGATTGAGCCCGCAAAATTTTGGTACCGGTTTCTGACGATCAACTCGAGGCCTTTGCCGTGTTCAGCAATCGTTACGGCTTCGATTGTGCGGGTTTTAGCGTCAGGAAATTCGGCATAAGGCTGTTTTTTCGGGTCGAGATCGCCGAAGTCGTGACGGGTAACGTGCAAAGACGGGAACTGAATCATCGGGGCACGATGCGCCGGGTCCCCGGTGTCGAAATCGCCCGTATTCCGGTCAAATACAAGAGAGAAGCCGGTTCCATGAATGACGATGAGCCGGCCGTCATCGGTCCAGTTAGGCGCGCCTGCCCTGGACTCGGGCAAGGGGCGTGGTTTGCGCTCGCCGATCACGAACGTTGCATTCACGATTTCATCATTCCGATCCATGACACGGATGAGCAGGATTTCGCCGTCCGGTGTTTTCGGATCGACTGGTATCTCAATTTCTCCCGCGGATGCCGGAGGCACATCCACGCGCGCTTTGCCTTTGGCGCCGAATAATTCCCAGATAAAGTCGAATTTGTCCAGGTTGGTAAAGGAATGGCGGTTTTCCACCGGGACTCGCACGGAAGCCTGTCCCTGCTTAAAGTCAAGCTGCCGGTGGGGAAACCACACCGGCGAAAATACAAATTTGCTGAGTGACAACTCGGGCTTGGGACGGCGCCAACCATCGACCAGGCCCCAGAAGGCATTACCATTTTCGCTGCTCACCCGAGTCCCATTGGCCAGAAAGGCGATATCATCCACTCCCGACCAGATCTGACTGCCAATGCAATGTTGAGATGCGCAGATATAACTCCATGCGCCGGGATAAATTCCCGCCAGCAGTCCTTTGATCCGCTTCACGTTTTCGAGACAAGACTGTCCCCATTGAGAATCCGGGTCAGCGCTTCCGGCCGCCCATAACTGGCGCAGCCCGGGGTCAATCGCCACATCCGTGCGCTCATGATAAACCAGGAAGAAACATTCCCCATGGAAGAATGGTCGCGGGTCGTTCCTTAAAATATTGTCAAAGGGCATGGACTGGTAATGGCGGCTGATGATGTCGCAGGTTTCCTTGTCTTCACCGGAAAACACATGCTCGAGGGTCGTGGGCCGCGTGGGATCCAATCGCTTGCAGAGTTTGTTCGATTCCTCAAAGAGCCCGCTCCAATGTGATTCATTGGCCAGAGACCACATGATGACACAGGGATGGCTGTGGTTGTAGTCAATCATCGCAGAGGTTGGCGTCAGGACCGCAGCGAGATCGGAAAGGTCTTTAGCGGGAGCTACCCAACACAGTGGCGCTTCCGATTCGACATATAAACCAAAACGATCCGCCGCGTCCAAAAATTCCTGCGTGGGCGGATAATGCGACGTACGGACGTGATTCAGGTTGGCGCTCTTAAAGCGCCTCACATCCTCCTCACCGTGGCGCATGGTGTTAGCACGGCCGGTGAGCGGATCGATTTCATGACGGCACACACCGGCCAGTTTGACGCGGGCCCCGTTCACATAAAGCTGCCGGTTTTTGGTTTCGACGGTACGGAATCCGATATTCCGCTCAATTCGCTCGATAACGCAGCCATCCTGTTCGAATGACAACGCGAGTTTGTAAAGATTCGGTTGTTCCGCATTCCACTTCAACGGATTGGCGACCCGCGATTCAATCGTAATGGTGCTTCGGCCCGGTTTGACCGGACCGACGATAACTTTGGGAGTCGAGTGCGCAACAACCCTGCCGCCCTGGTCGAACAGCTTCACCTCCGCCGCAAACCCGGGTTGGACAACAGATTCGCGATTGTCAACGCCGAGCTCGATTTGCAAATTGCCGTCACAATATGCCTGGTCCAGGCCGGCATTCAGACGCAGAGTGGCGATATGAACTTTGGGCAGAGCGTAAATTCGCACGGCACGGTCGATACCTCCCAAACTGTGCCCGGCATAGCCGCTCGAACTCGAGAGCTGCTCGGAAGGCGTGGCGACCTTCATTTGAAGGTCCAACCGGTTCACCTTACCGGTTTTCGCAAAATCAGTTATTTCCCATTCCACCGGGGTGAATAAATTCTCACTGTAGCCGAGCGATTTTCCATTCAAATAATATCCGGTGCCGGCATGAATCGCGTCAAAACGAAGAAATATCCGGTATCCTGCCCAGCGCCGCGGGATGGTAAATTCTTTGGCCACGGCAACGGTTTTATCCAACGCGATATCGTATCCTTGTTCCGCCCATTGGCCTGGCACCTGGAACGCGCTCCAGGTTGCGACCGTCAAAGGCTTCTCCCGGACATCCTGGCCGGGGTTTAGGTCAATGTGCCACTCACCGTTGAGCAGCATCATATGCTTCTTAAGTCCGATCACTTTGGCGGGAATCGGCAGATAGCGAACAGGCTCAAAGCTCCCGGAACCTGCCGCCGACTCAATCGCAGGGACATCGGCAAAGGACGGCGACAATCCAGAGGCAATGACAAATCCGGTGACGCCAAGGGACGTTCGCTTCAAGAATTTGCGGCGGCTAAATGGGTTCATACTTACGGTCTGTTCGTATCGATATTCGGTCCCAGCGCCTTAAGCCTGGCCTGTACGGCTTGATTGTCCGGTTCCAGTCCGAGGGCTTGCTGGTAACATTTGGCCGCGTCGGCTATTTTACCCAGGCGAACGAGCGTGTCACCGAGATTGACGGCAAAACGCGGTTCATAGGGCGCGTCCTCCGCAGCGGCATAGAATTGTCTCGCGGCTGCGAGGTAATTTCCTTCGATGAAAAGAACGGAGCCGAGATTATTATGCGCATTCGCAAAATCGGGCCTCATCTTAAGCACGGCCTGGAACAATGGAATCGCCTGATCAATCTCCTTATTCTGAGCCAGTGCGAAACCAAGATTATTCATGACATCCGGCTGATATGGCTGGAAGTGGAGCGCGCGCTGGTAATTGCGGATGGCCTCGGGCCAGTCTCCGAGGCGGGCGAATGCGTTTCCAACGTTATAAA
>DASYZW010000422.1:0-15841 GCA_035945915.1 Verrucomicrobiia bacterium
CTCCATCCTCGCGCCCCTTTTGCCCGCCGTCTCACGGTCTCAAAACCTCACGCCCTCACGCCTTCGCCCCGTTTACTCCCCCTCTAAACAAACCATTTACCGCCCCGTTTTTGCCCGAAAAATATTAGCCCGTTCGTTTACTGAAATGATCAAATTCCCGGGCAAACCAACGCTCGTTTAGAGACCGATTAACTCCGTTTAGCGTTTCGTGTACCCCCATTTATTCCAAAAACTCCCGCACACCTCTTTTGACTAAACGAAGCCGTTTTTGGGCCGGAGGAAATCCTTCGGACTTCGCCTCCATCGCGCGAAACCCAAACCTGTATGCTTCCCCGCTACGCCGAAACAAGAGGTTGAAATTCGGCGAATTTTCACGCATTCTGTGCGTTCGCTTTATGCCGCCGGGGCAAGGATTGCCCTGCCCCGTCGAGTGCGAAGTCTGGATTTTTTTAAATGAAACGAACGCATCATTGCAATGAACTGCGCCCGGCGCACATCGGGCAGACGGTGACCCTTTCCGGCTGGGTCCATTCCCGGCGCGATCTCGGAGGCCTGATCTTTATCGATATTCGCGATCGTGAAGGCCGCACCCAGACGGTTTTTGATCCTTCCGACCTGCCAAAGGAACTGTTCGCCCGGGCGGAAAAATTGCGGAGCGAATGTGTCGTCAGCATCTCGGGGAAAGTCCGGCAACGGCCCGCCGGCACGAATAATCCGAAAATCGCCACCGGCGAAGTCGAGGTAATGACGCAATCGCTCGAGGTCCTGAACATGGCGGACGTCCTGCCATTTCCGGTGGATGACCCGGAAGTGGCGAACAAGGTTAACGAGGAGCTGCGCCTCAAATATCGTTACCTGGATTTGCGCCGTCCGGAGATGGCGCGCAATTTAAAGCTGCGAAGCAAGGCGGCCATTTCCACGCGGCAATACATGGATGAACAGGGTTTCCTGGAAGTGGAGACGCCGATTTTGTTCAAGTCCACGCCCGAAGGCGCGCGGGAATTTCTGGTGCCGAACCGCCGCGAACCGGCGACCTTCTATGCGCTGCCACAATCGCCGCAGCAGTTTAAACAAATTCTCATGGTGGGCGGGGTCGAGCGTTATTTTCAGATCGCGCGCTGTTTTCGCGACGAAGACCAGCGGGCGGACCGGCAGCTCGAGTTTACCCAGATCGATATCGAGATGTCGTTCATTGAACGCGAGGACATTTACAGCCTGATTGAAGGACTGCTGAAACGGATCTGGAAAGGGGCGCTGGGCATCGAGATTCCGACGCCTTTCAAACGGTTGCGCTTTGAAGAAGCGTTGAACCGATTCGGGATTGACAAGCCTGACACGCGGTTTGCCATGGAGCTGGCGGATTTCACGGAGGAATTCCGGGCGAGCGCGTTTAAAGTGTTTTCCGGCGCGATTGCCAACGGCGGCGTGGTGAAGGCCCTCAACGCCAAGGGCCTGGCCGGCGCCACCCAAGGGCAAATCGAAACCATGACCGAATATGCAAAAAGTTTCGGCGCCAAAGGCCTCGCCTATATCAAAGTCGAGAACGGCGACTGGAAATCGCCGATCGTTAAGTTCTTTAACGAAGCTGAGAAATCGGCGCTGACCTCGAAGCTGAAGATCGAAGAAGGCGATTTGATTTTGTTTGCGGCGGACCAATGGCTGAACGCGTGCGAGATTCTCGGGAAAATCCGGCTGTATTGCGCGGACGTGCTGCGGGAACAGGGAAAATTGACCATCGACCCGAATCGTTTTGATTTTCTGTGGGTGGTGGATTTTCCGCTGTTGAGCTTCGATAAGGAGCAAAACCGCTGGTATTCGAGTCATCACCCGTTCACCGCGCCGGTGGCGGAGGACATTCCGCTGCTGACGAGCGAGCCCAAACGCGTTCGCGGCCAGCATTATGATATTGTCGTGAATGGCGTCGAATTGGGGGGCGGATCCATTCGTATTCACCAGCCGGACGTGCAGAAAACCATTTTTGAGGACGTGCTCCAGATAACGCCCGAGGAGACGAAGACGCGATTCGGCTACATGCTTGATGCGTTCCGATACGGCGCCCCGCCGCACGGCGGCATCGCGCTGGGTTTTGACCGGATGATTGCCATCCTCTGCGGCACGCCCAGTATCCGCGACGTGATTGCGTTTCCGAAAACAGCCAGGGGCGTGGACCTGATGACCGAATCGCCGACGGCGGTTTCGCCCCGGCAGTTGCGGGAGCTTTATCTCGAAGTGAAAACGGCCAAAAAAGAGTGACATGGCTCTCATTGTCCAAAAATACGGCGGCACGTCCGTGGGAAATCCCGAGCGCATCAAGAATGTCGCACGGCGGATAGCGGAATATCGCTCGCGCGGCGACCAGACGGTTGTCGTGGTATCGGCGATGAGCGGGGTGACCGATAATTTGATCAAGCTGGCGCGCGAAATCATGCCCTTGCCGAATGAGCGCGAAATGGATGTGCTGCTGGCCACCGGCGAACAGCAAACCATCGCGCTTACGGCCATCGCGCTCCACGCGTTAAATGTGCCGGCGGTTTCGCTGACGGGCGCCCAGGCGGGCATCACGACGGATGGCGTGCATACCAAGGCCAAAATCCACAATATTTCGCCCAAGAAAGTCCACGAGCTGTTGAACCAGGGCTATGTTGTGATCGTGGCGGGTTTCCAGGGAGAAACGCCCGAAGGCCAGGTCACGACGCTTGGCCGCGGCGGCTCCGACCTCACGGCAATCGCGCTGGCCGCGGCGCTGAAGGCGGACCTTTGCCAGATTTACACGGACGTGGACGGCGTCTATACGGCGGACCCGCGCATCGTTCAGACCGCCCAAAAGCTGACGGAAATTTCGTACGACGAAATGCTCGAACTGGCGAGCCTGGGCGCAAAAGTCATGCAGTCGCGGTCGGTGGAATTTGCGAAAAAGTTTGGAGTGGTATTTGAAGTCCGTTCGAGTTTAAACGATAACCCCGGAACCATTGTGAAAGAAGAGACAAAAAGCATGGAAGGCGTGGTCGTGCGCGGAGTCGCGCTCGACAAAAACCAGGCAAAAGTGACGCTTGTGGGTGTGCCGGACAAACCCGGCGTCGCGGCAAAGATTTTTAAAGCGCTGGGCGACGCCGCCGTAAATATCGACATGATCGTCCAGAACATCAGCCACGGCTCGGGCGCGCCGCAGACGGACATTTCATTCACCGTTGAAAAGGCCGACCTGCTCAAAGCGCAGAAAGTCATCGACGGCCTGAAGAGCCGGATGGGCCTGCGAGACGTCATTACCGCGGAAACGATTGGAAAACTTTCGATCGTGGGCGTGGGAATGAAATCGCACACCGGCGTGGCCGGCAAAATGTTTGAGACCCTGGCGGAAGCGGGAGTGAACATTGACATGATCTCGACGAGCGAGATCAAGATTTCAGTCGTCATCGACCTTGCCAAGGGTGAAGCGGCGATGAAAGCCATTCACCGGGCGTTTATCGGTTAACGGCACGGGAAGACCGCAATAAACGCTCATTGGTCGGTGGTAAGGACGTCGCTCTTCGCAAATGGCGCCCACCGATGTCACCGCGCGTAGAGTGCGGAAAATCCGCAGTAAGGCCCCCGCGGCGACGGGATCTCTACTTTCTCTTATCGTGGATCTTATTTAATCCCACTTCCTGGGCGATATCGTCGAATTCCTTGCCGGTGATACTTTCGAGTTCTTTGCCCCGGGATTTGAGTTTCTCGTTGATCTTGATCACTTTTTCGGTCATGACTTCATGAGTTTCCCGGGTCCCGCCGACAAGGGCGAAGTTTTCGCCTGTGGTAATACGCTTATGGCCGTCGGCATCCAATCCGACCCCCAGAATCATCGCTTTTCCCTTTTTCTTCGGCTTCGACATGGATTCAGGGTAAGGCGGAGGATGGAGCCGGTCAAGCGGTCATGAAATTGAGGACGCGCGGGGCCTGCATCTGGACCCTGTTTTTAGACCGCGCCGGATTTTCCGCGCGCTGTGTGCGCGCTCCCTCCCCGTCGTGCGGTAAAAATTACTTGCGGAATTATTCGTAAATGTAATGTTGAACAGGTAATCCGTTTCGTTAGCATACAAAAAAGGTGATTGTTTATGAAAAAATCTAAATTGTTCCTCACATTAGCCGCTGGTTTGGTAGTGGCAACCCTCGGCCTGGCGGCGCTGGCCGACGACACCAAGGAAGTCACGCTCACCGGGATGATGGTTTGCGCCAAATGCAAGCTGCACATCACCAAGAGCTGCCAAAATGTCCTGCAGGTCCAAAACGACGGCACCAATATGAACTACTTCCTCACGCAAAACCAGGTGAGCAAGGATTTTCATTCCAACATTTGCGCGAATGACGGGGAAAAAGCAACCGTGACCGGCACCGTCCAGGAGAAGGACGGCAAGGAAACGCTCACGCCCTCGAAAAGTGTGGCGGCGACAGATTCCCAGTAAGCGGCGCTGTCGTTTATTCCTCCGCGAAGAGGTATTCGAGGTCGGTGGCGGTGAGACTGCGGGCGAAGCCTTCCTCGCCGAGGACGTCCGCGATGGTTTGCGCCTTGCTCTGTTGCAGCTCCCAGATTTTTTCTTCAACGGTTCCGGGCGCGATCAGACGATAGGCGTTGACGGTGTGTGTTTGTCCGATTCGGTGAGAGCGATCGATGGCCTGGGCTTCCACCGCGGGGTTCCACCACGGGTCGTAAAGGACGACGTAACTGGCATTGGTGAGATTTAACCCGGTGCCGGCGGCTCGCAGGCTCAAGAGAAACACTCCCGGCCGATTGTCAGTCTGGAACGCGTTGACAACTTCCTGCCGGCCTTTTGTCTGGCCGGTGAGGACGTGCGTATGGATGTTTCGGGCGGCGCATTCCTTCTCCAGCAATTGGAGCATTTGGACGAACTGCGAAAAGACGAGGACCTTTTGGCCGTCCGCGATGAGCGGATCGAGCAATTCAAAGAGCGTTTCCGTTTTGCCGCTGGCCGTGTCGCTGCCGACGAGCGAAGGATGGCAGCAAATCTGGCGCAAGCGAGTCAGCGCGGCCAGGACATGCATCTTCGATTTGTTCAGGCCCTGGGTTTCGACCGCCTTCATGACCTGCTCACGGCTGCGGCGCAATTCCGCCAGGTACAACTTGCGCTGTTCGTCACCGAGCGGGCAATCACGGCGCTCTTCGATTCGCTCCGGCAGGTCCTTGGCGACATGCTTTTTAAGACGGCGCAAGAGGAGTGGACGCAATTTGGCGGAGAGCCGGCGCCGGGCGATCCGCTGGGCATTTTCCGCGTTTTCGCCCCGGGGTTCGTAGGTTTCCAAAAATTGTTCCTGCGTGCCCAGGTAGCCTGGCTGAATGAAATCGACAATGCTCCACAGGTCGAGAAGCCGGTTTTCCAGGGGCGTGCCGGTCAGGGCCAGTTTATGCTCGCACTTCAACTGCTTGACCGACTGGGTGACCTGGGCGCCGGGATTTTTGATAAATTGGGCCTCGTCCAAAATGACGGCGCGGAAGGAAAACTTTTGCAACTCTTCGAGGTCGCGGCGCAAGAGCGCATAATTGGTAACGATCAAGTCGCGTTGCGGGATTAATTTGCGCAAATTGTGCCGGGCGGCGCCGCTTTCCAGCACCAATACCCGCATGTCCGGCGTGAATTTTTCAGATTCGCGACGCCAGTTATGCAGCACTGACGCCGGACAAATAACCAGCGACGGCTTTGGATTCTTTAAATTACGCTCCTTGAGCCACGCGAGCCAGGTCAGGGTTTGAAGCGTTTTGCCCAGGCCCATGTCGTCGGCCAAAATGCCCCCCAGTTTGATCTCCGCCAGGTGAGCCAGGAAATCGTAACCGTCCTTCTGATAGGGGCGAAGCTCGGCCCGCAAACCTCGCGGCAATCCGGCGGAGGGAACGCCGCGAAATTCAGTGAGCCGTTTGCGAAGTTCCTTCGCCTCGGTGGTATCGGCAAAACGTGAGAAACCCTCTTCGCCCAGGTGCGCGACATGTTCCATTCCCACTTTTTGAGGGATCGCAACGATGCCTTCGACGCCCATGTCGGCCATCGCTTCGTGCGCGTTTTGAACGGCGCCGGCATCCAGTTCCACCCAGCCGGAATTCGGCAATTTGACAAAGCGGCCGCTGGCCGATGCAAGCCGGTCGAGGTCGGCTTTCGTGAGCTTAAGGCCTTCGGCTTCCCATTCGGCAGAAACGGAGAGCCAGTCAATGCCGCTGCCTTTAATAATCAACTTGGGCCTGAGCTGTCGCGGCGTGAGAAACAGGCGATGAAACGCGGGATTGCCCAAATATTCGGAATCATCGGGGCGCGTGCCCCAGGCTTCAGCCAAAAGGCCGAGAAAATTTTCGTTGGCATCGCCGACCCAAAGGCCGGGTTCGGGCGTAAACCAATCGAGTTTGCGCAGCCATTGGGTGGCTGGTTCGAGGCGCGGATCATCCAGGATTTCGGGCTTGCCGTGGGGCCGCTTTTTGACGTCGTTCGACTGCCAGTCGTGGCCGGTCCAAAACCAGATGCTTTGGTCGCGCTGACTTTTCGCAAGCAGACGGAGACGAACGGATTCATCAAGCAGTTCGAAAACAAACTGCGGCATGGCTTTGTGAGTGACGCACAGTTGTTCCCAGTCGACGCCGTTGGCCGATTGGGTCTTGCGCAAGTGCAGCAACAGACGATGGCTCAGTTTTCGCACCGGCACGGAAGGCTTGTTGGCCAAATACTTCAGGACACGCGTTGGCGGCGCGTTGCGCAATAAAAAGAAGGTGCCCCCGACTAGCGCCAGCGGCGGCTGATGATTAAAGAATTTTGCGTCCGCCACGGAATGGTATTCGCCCCCGGGCAAAATAAAACGGTGAGTGAACGACAGCTCCTTATCACCATTTTCAAGGTGCGGCGACAACGCGATGACCTGCCCGTGAAATTGCAACGGCTGCATTGACCCGGCCAATTCGAGGCGTTTGGTGTGACCCCAACGCGCGAGCCACTGCATCAATTCCGTGTCCGAGAGGACCAGGGTATCCGCGCCGTCGGCTCGATTGCGATGGGTATCCGCGAGCCATTGAATAAATTCCCAGTCATGAGGCGCAAACAGCTCCTGTTCATGGGTGGCGCGAACAACCAGGTCGATCAGGTCGTGCAACGAGCGCGCTTTTTCGCCGGTGCGCGGACGCGATAACAGAAACTGCACCGTGAGGCGATGGCGCGAACCGTCGTCTTCCGTTTGAGGCCGGCAAACGACGCGAAGGCTTGCGCGCGGCGTGTCCAGCAACGGCATTGTGGGCGGGGAAAGCCAATTTTCGAGTTCCTGGACCAGCTTCAATTCCTGCTCAGCTTCCTCGGCCCGGGCAAAGTGTTCGAGACTGGCGTGTTGCTGCAACTCGGGAGGCACGGAACGTTTGGCGCGCAAAAAAAGAAAGGCCAGCTCTTCGAGCCGCGTTGTTCCCTGGGAATTCAGGAGCCGGGGCCACCAGTTCGTATCGGGAAAATCTTTGCGGGACAGGGAAAGCTTTTCAAAATAATCTTCCAGCAGAAGCCATGAGCGTTGGGAATCGGGGCAAGTCGCGAAGCTGCGCAAGAGGTCCTCGCGCCCGCCTACCGTTTCCTTCGAATCAGATAATTCCCGGCGCAAATCAGCAAACGCCCCGTAGGTTTGCGTAAGCACTTTATGATGCGCGTCATATTTGGTTGTTCCGGCTTTGTGCCCGTTGGATGTTCTGACTGAGAATTTAGGCATTTGAATACTATAGAATCATTATTTCCTCATACTCAACGGTTATGGTCAATCACAAAGCGAAGAAATTTATGCACATTTATGCACAAATCATCGACATGACAACGTTGACGGGACAAAAGACCGGTTGAAATTTGAATCAAGCCACTGCCGGCGCGAGTACCACGTCTCGTTGACACTTAGCGCTTCCGTGTTACCATCGGTCCCCTTTTTATGAATAAGAATCCGAGCGTGGCGATTGTGGGCGCGACTGGCGCCGTGGGCGTTGAGATGATTAAAACACTGGAAAAGCGCAATTTTCCGGTGGGCAAACTGACTTTGCTCGCTTCGGCGCGTTCGACCGGCAAAAAACAGACTTTTCGCGGCACTGAGATTGCGGTGAAGGAACTGACCCGCGACTCTTTTGCGGGAATTGACATCGCTTTATTCAGCGCCGGCGGAAGCATCTCGAAGGAACTTGCGCCGATTGCGGCAGCGGCGGGATGCGTGGTGGTGGACAATTCCAGCGCCTTTCGCATGGACGATTCGGTGCCGCTCGTGATTCCTGAAATCAACCCGGCGGACGTAAAGTGGCACAAGGGCATTATTGCCAATCCGAATTGCACCACGGCGGTGACGCTGATGGCCCTGTATCCATTGCACCAGGCGTTTACCGTAAAACGGATTTTTGCATCGAGTTACCAGGCGGTAAGCGGCACCGGCGCCAAAGCCATCGAGGAATTAAAGCGGCAGGTCGGGGAAATTGTCTCCGGCAAGCCGGTCACCAGGGAAGTGTACCCGCATCAAATCGCTTTCAACGTGCTGCCTCACGTGGACTCATTTTTGCCGAATGGCTACACGAAGGAAGAAATGAAGATGGAGAACGAAGGCCGCAAAATCATGCATCATCCGGGTTTTCACGCGAGCGTGACCTGCGTGCGCGTGCCCGTATACCGGTCCCATTCGGTCTCCGTGAACGCGGAATTTGAAAAACCGGTTTCAGTGGATGCGGCGCGCGCAGTGCTGAAAAAGGCGCCTGGACTTGACGTCGTGGACGAGCCGGAAAATAAAAAATATCCAATGCCCCTGTTCACGACGGAAAAATATAACTGCGAAGTCGGCCGCATCCGAAAAGATTGCGCGCTGGAAAATGGCCTGGCCTTTTGGGTCAGCGGAGATCAATTGCTCAAAGGCGCCGCGCTGAACGCGGTGCAGATTGCCGAGGAGCTTCTTAAGGATTCATCGGGTTGATGATCGCCTGAAAATCCGCGAGATTCATTTCCCGGTCATGATTGACTCAGGCAGTTCCAGTTATTCCGCGCTCAAATCGGTATTGCTCACAAATGCGATTTTCCTGCTATCCGGCGACCATGAGGGAACGTTCATGGAACCCTGCCCGCCGTAGATGTATGCGATGACTCTGGGCCTCCCGCCCTGAACGGGCATCAGGCGGATATAACATTCCTTATAATAAGGATGCGATTCCGGATCTATATCCGCCGGAAAACTGATGAACACGATCCATTTGCCATCGGGCGAAATGTGGGGAAACCAGTTGTTATATTCGTCGTCGGTGATTTGCTGTTGGCCTGTGCCATCGGGGTTCATTCGCCAGATTTGCATTTTCCCGGTCCGGCTCGAATTAAAGTAAATGTATTTTCCATCCGGCGTGTACTCAGGGCCGTCATTGAGGCCGGCGGCATCCGTCAGCCGGATTTCCCTGCCACCGGAAGCCGGAATTTTAAATACGTCGAACTTATTATTTCGACCGCCCGTAAAAACGATAAATTTTCCATCGGGCGACCATCCATGGGCATAGGAGGGCGTGAGCGTGGTGACCTGCTTTGGCACGCCACCGGTCAAGGGCACGGTGAAAACGCAGGATTCACCGCCATGCCCGGGATTCTGGCCACTGATGGCCAGCGTATTGCCGTCAAAGGTGAGAACATGGTCGTTGTTGTTCCGGTTGCAAAAATCGGTATTGATAATGGATTCCTTTTTTGCGGCCAAATCGTAACGAAAAAGACGCCCCCAATCCCCGGACCGGCCGCTGATATTATAAATGAGCGCGCTGCCATCGCGCGTCCAATTCGGCGCCTCGAACGGCCTCGCGGAAGTAAGAAGCGTTTCCATGCGTCCGCTGTCGATGTCAAGGATGTGCAGGACACTCCCAATATAATCCCGGTAAGGAACAAAATTTGCCCTCGCGGGGCGCACGATTTGAACATCATGAAAAATAGCTGTCTCCTTGACATCGGGATTATGCGCGCAAACAAAAAGGCCCACGAACAGGTCATCGGGCAAATTCGCGCATGGGAAATTGGTGCGAATAAAGGTTTCTCCTGAATGGGCGGCGGAAAATATAAACTCAGAGCCGCGCCGTTCAAGCTGGAGGATGTCGGCGTTGGTAATGGGCAGAACCAATTCATCGGTGTTACTGCCCGGGGCCAGTCGGAATTGCAGCGAGGTGAGGCCGATGCCGTGTTCCACGGCGTCCACATACGCGGCATTGGAATCGAGACTGGAGCGGGCCATCCAGCCGATTTTCCGATGCGGCTCGGCGCCCTGGCCGACAAATTCAACGCGCGCGCGCGCTATGAAATCGCCGGTCATTTTCTTCCAAAGAAATTGGAACTGGTCGTTGGTGCTCCACATATTGACGCCGCTGCCGGTCAACGTGTAAGTCCCGGCAGCCGGATCATGACTGGAGGAGCCGGAAATTTCCGGAGAACCAATGTCGCAACTGCCGTCGAATTGTCCGGGCGGATTTCCTTGTCCCGAAGCCGGACCAATTTTTGAAAATAATAAGAAGGACATAACAGTTAGAATGACAAATTTCATATGGATGATCGATTTTCGGCATCAGCCGCCCCGGTGTCGAGTCCCTTAAAATAAGGACAGCCAGGATTCGGGTCGCCTCAAAGGCCCACCAGGACCAACCTCGCCCTCCCGCATCCTGTTGACTTCATGCGGGCACATGGCCACACTCACCGCCCGTACCGGTGAACCAATCTGTTGCTCCTTTCCGCAAGCTTTGGGTCGTTGTCCTATTGCTGCTGGCCGCGTGTCTTCTGTTTCTTATTCCCGGAAATAACGGAACCAAGAAAAATCATATTTCGCCCGCGCCGGGTACGTTCGAGCCGAGGACCGGGGATGAAATCGTTGCCGCCGGACAGTTTTTCCACACCGGCGCCCGGGTCGTCCTCTGGATAGATCCGAACGGCTATGATGCTTATCGCATTACGCCACGTTTTGCCGGGTTGTCGAATGATCCGCCGCAGCTTTACACCGGCATTCATTACGATGTGCGCAACCACGACATGACGCCCGACGAATTTGCGGAAGTGCGTTCAGGCAATTGGACGCTGCCCATGTTGCAACGGGTGATCGACCAGTTTGTGATCCATTTCGACGTGGCGGGAACGAGCCGCCGCTGTTTTCACACCCTGCAGGACGTCCGCGGATTGAGCGTGCAATTCATGTTGGACGTGGATGGGACGATTTACCAGACGCTCGATTTAAAGGAACGGGCCTGGCAGGCCACCATTGCCAACAGCCGATCCATTGGAATCGAAATCGCCAACGTAGGCGCCTATGACTCCAATGGAACCAATCCTTTCGAGGCGTGGTATCAACAAACCAATGGCCAGACATTTTTGACCGTGCCCGATGCCTTTGGCGCAAGCGGCATATTGACATCCAATTTCGTCGGGCATCCGGCGCGCCCGCAACCGATCGAAGGCAACATCCAGGGCAAGGATTTGGCGCAATACGATTTTACGCCGGAACAGTATCAGGCGCTCATCAAACTAACCGCCGCACTGTGCAAGATTTTCCCAAAAATCCGGTGCCAGTATCCCACAAATGATTCAGGCCAATTGATCACTTACAAACTGCCAAATGATGCGCTGACCAATTATGAAGGGATTTTGGGACATTACCATGTCCAGACAGATAAAGTGGACCCGGGACCCGCGTTTCAGTGGGATTATCTGATCGACGGGACGAGGAAGTTATTAGCGGAGACAGACGCCGGCACTAATTAATCCGATCGCAGGAATTAGTGGACGACGCCCCCGCCAGCCGCTAGCATTTTCGACCTATGATTTCCAAATCGTTGAGTCTTTCCAGGGTTGGGTTTTGCGCAATGGCGGCGACGTTTTTTGTCTCACTGTCTTTAAAGGCGGAGCTGCCCGTGGATGACGCGCTGCCGATGGTCGGCACGGATGCGCACGGCCACACTTTTCCGGGCGCCACCCTGCCCTTCGGGTTTGTGCAGCTCAGTCCGGACACGCGCACGGGCGGCTGGGACGCGTGCGGCGGTTATTATTATCCGGATAACAAGATTGAAGGCTTCAGCCACACGCACATCTCCGGGACCGGCTGCACCGACATGGGAGACATTTTGGTTTTGCCCGTCGTCGGCCAATTGAACACTCCCGGCACTTATCTTCCTTTGGATTCCGGCCGGTTTAAATCGACTTTTTCGCACGATGAAGAACTGGCGCAGCCGGGTTATTACCGGGTGAAGCTCGACACCTACAACGTTCTCGCGGAACTGACAGCCACCACGCATTGCGGGATGCATCGCTATACATTTCCGGCCTCGCGTCAAAGCCATATCCTGATTGATTTGGTCCATGGCATTGGAAACAAACCGACGTCCGCCGAACTGACGGTCGTGAACAAGCACCTGGTAACGGGCTTCAAATGCGCGGACGGCTGGGCCAAAGGCCGCCTGGTTTATTTCGCCCTCGAAACGTCCAAGCCGATCAAAGATTTCGGCCTGGAACAAAATGGCAAGGCGCTGCCCGCCGGCCAAACCGATGCAAAAGGAACGGACGTTCGCGGCCATCTTGATTTCCGGACTTCAAAAGATGAACAGATCGTCTTGCGCGTGGGCGTTTCGCCGACGAGCGTGGAAGAGGCGGAGAAAAATCTCCGGGCGGAGTTGCCCAACGAAGATTTTGACGCCGTCCGCGAGGCGGCCCGAAAGGTCTGGAACGACAATTTGTCCCGCATTCAAATCGAAGCCTCCAATCCGGACATTCGGCAAACATTTTATTCGTGCCTGTATCACACCATGATCGCCCCGCAATTGTGCAACAATGCCGACGACAGCTATCGCGGCACGGACCAACAGGTTCATTCGGCCAATTTCCAGGATTATTCGACCTTTTCGATGTGGGACATCTACCGGGCGGAAGCGCCGCTGTTGATGTACACGGAACCGGACCGAATCAACGATTTCATCCAAAGCATGCTGGTCTTTTACCAGCAGTCACCCGACCACGCCCTGCCGGTTTGGCCGCTTGCGAATTATGAAACGGGCTGCATGATCGCTTACCATTCTATTCCAATTATTCGCACCGCGTATCTGATGGGTTTCCGCGGCTTCGATGCGGACCTCGCCTTTCGCGCGATGGTGGATACGGCAATGAACGGGCGCAACCGCCAGGATGAATATCAGAAATACGGTTATATTCCATGGGAACGCGGCCAGGGTGCCGCGACCTCGCGGACCCTCGAATTGAGCTACGACGATTGGTGCATTGCGCAGATGGCGAAAGACCTGGGCAAATCCGACGAAGCGGAATTGTTCACCAGGCGCGCCAATTACTACAAAAATGTCTGGGACCCCACGACCCGATTTTTCCGGTCGAAGCAACTGGACGGCACATACCATGAGCCCTTCAATCCCCGCCAGGTCGTGCAGGGAGGCAACGACGCCGCCGGTTATTACACAGAGGCGAATGCCTGGCAATATGCCTTTGCCGCGCTCCAGGATATTCCCGGCATGATCGATCTTTACGGCGGCGACAAGGCTTTCGTAGATCGTTTGGACGAGCTGTTTGACCAGGATTCCTACATGTTGGACTGGCGCGTGGACACGACGGGCCTGATCGGCCAGTACTCCCATGGCAACGAGCCTGACGAAGCCACGCCCTATCTTTACGCCCTGGCGGGCGCGCCGTACAAAACCCAGTGGATCGTTCGGGAAATTGAACTAACCCAATTCGACAATACCCAGGAGGGCATTGACGGCAACGACGATTGCGGCCAAATCTCCTCGACCTATGTCTGGAGCGCCCTGGGGCTATATCCGGCCAACCCGGCGAGCGGGATTTATGTGATCGGCAGCCCGCTGGTGCAAAAGGCGGTCATCAACCTCGACCCGAAATATTACAAGGGCGGGACGTTCACGATTATCGCGCACAACTGCTCGAAGCAATATTGTTACGTGCAATCGGCCAGACTGAACGGCCGGCCGTTAAACCATGCATGGATTACCAGGGATGACATCGTCAACGGTGGAACGCTGGAACTGGAAATGGGAGTCCTGCCAAACAAGCATTGGGGAACGGCGGATTTGTCCGCGGAAGTAACGAAAAGCGGCGGCCCGCAATAATTTAGCGTTCCCTCGCGGGGCGCGCGCGGACTGCCGCGCGGTTTCTTATTCTACGTCGAAGCCTTGTTCGCGGAACCGTTGGAGTTTGTAGAGAAGCGCGCGACGGCTGATGCCGAGGGCTTTGGCGGTTTCAGTGCGATTCAATTGATGCTGGCGCAGGGCCTGAAGAATGGCGTTGCGTTCGATATCTTCCCAGCTTTCCGGTTCCGATCCGGCAGCCTTGGGCGAGGTTGTCCCCTGCCCCGCCGCTTCGCGGACGCGCGAAGGCAAATGCTCGGGCAAAATCAATTCGCTGCGCGAGAGGAGAACGGCGCGTTCCATGGCGTTCCGTAACTCACGGACGTTTCCCGGCCATCGATACGCTTCCAAACAAGCGGCGACGCTTTCGGAAAATCGGGCGCGGCCTTTGGCAATTTCCTCAATGAAACGGCCCGCCAGCGGCAGGATATCTTCCCGCCGCTCCCGCAGGGGCGGAATGCTCAATTCCACGACGTTGAGCCGATAAAACAAATCTTCGCGGAAGCGCCCGCTTTTTACCTCGTCTTCCAGGTTGCGATTACTCGCCGCGATAATGCGGGCGGCGGTCTGGACTTCCTTGTTGGAACCGATGCGCTGGAAACGGCCGTCCTGGGTCACCCGCAACAATTTCGCCTGCAGCGCCGGGGACATTTCGGCGATTTCATCCAAAAAAATCGTTCCGCTGGAGGCCTCTTCAAAACGGCCGATGCGCTGGGCATGCGCGCCGGTGAATGAACCGCGCTCGTGTCCGAACAATTCGCTTTCCAGCAGCGTCTCAGGAATCGCGGCGCAATTGACTTTGATGAGGGGACCGGATGCGCGCGGGCTCCAGGAATGCACGACGTCCGCCACCACTTCCTTTCCCACGCCGCTTTCGCCGGTAATCAGCACGCGCGTTTCGGACGGGGCGATAAGCGAGGCATCGCGCAAGACCGCCTGCATCAGCGGACTCCGGGCAATTACGAAATCGGGCAATGGTTTTTCGGGCAGCCCTACGGGCGCCGCGGTCTCCGCGATGCCGACGGCGTTGCGAACGGAGGCCAGCAATTCGTCGAGGTCAATCGGTTTGGCAAGATAATTGACCGCCCCGTCGCGCATCGCGGCCACCGCATCCCGAACGTCGGTAAACGCCGTGACCAACAGGACTGGAAGGGTGACGTGTTCTTTGCGCGCGCGGCGCAGCGTTTCCAGGCCGGAGAGTCCGGGCATGCGAACATCGGAAATCATCATGTCGAATTTTCCGCCACGCAGGAGTTCCAGGGCCTTCTCCCCTGACTCGGCTGTCGTGGTTTCGAATTGCTGGCTTTTCAGGAATGAATTGAGCAGGCTGCGCTGGCCGGGGTCATCGTCCACGATCAGGATGCGGGCGGTTTTGTTTCCGTTTTTCATGCCTTGCGAGCATGGTATACCAACGCCCCGATGAGGACAAATACGACCTGTGCGACTTTCGCGCGCCTGGAATCAGGCCGGCAATTTCAAGTGACTGAGGCGAAAAACGGCCCCCCTGGGTTCATTGGCAAGGCATTGGATTTCCCATCCATGCGCTTTGACCGTCTGCTGGACAATGGCCAGGCCAAGGCCCGTGCCTTTTTGGTGGGTGGTGAAGTACGGTTTGAAAATTTCCTGGCGTTGCTCAGGCGGAACCCCGGGGCCGTCGTCGCGGATTTCCAGGGCGGCATCTGACGCGCTTTCTTTGCGGGCGACAAACTGAATTTGACCATTTTC
>DASYZW010000423.1:0-6566 GCA_035945915.1 Verrucomicrobiia bacterium
AAACGGCGGCATTAAAAGCATTCGCCAAGACACACAAGGCGCCAAACGCGAATGTTCGCCAGCCCAAGAAATGGCAATGGTGGGAGGATGAATGGCTGTACGAGTTTCGGGGCATTGAGCCTGTGAAGGTAGTTTCGCGTCCGGACTGATGCTGGGACCGGAAAAGTTGCCGTACCCGACTAGCCAGATGAGTTACGAGGGCGACATGCTGACGCGTTTTGGGATGCCGACCCAAAAGGCAGTTGAGCAAGCCCTGCTTCGAGTCCTGCTTCAGAATGGCGGAACGATCACGGAGTTTGGCTCCGGCGAAAAGCTCGTTGAGGAGCTTGCAAATGAATTTGAGCTGAACGAACAACAACGCTCCATCGCTCTGGAAACGATCTACCGCAAGGAGGGTAGGCTCAAGAAATCACTTCTTTGGCACAGACTGCTATTTCGATCGGCAGACTCCCTTGCCAAACAAAACCTCGTCTCACGGCCAACGCACACTCTGGCGCTGACAGGCAAAAGGGAGTGGATGCTCACAGAAAAAGGGTTTGATGAAGCGCTAAAGCTTTCAAACATCCCGGCAGCTTGGAAAGAAGTCCTGCCGACCAAATCCTTCGAGGTTGAAAAGATTGTTAAGAAACTGATGGCCGCGCCGAGGCGGGAAAATTACAACCCTGTAGATGCGAATAAGCCAGTGAAAAAAACGGCAAGGCAGGCCGTTTTGCGCAGCCGAAGTTTTCGCTTGGCCGTTGCCGAGGCCTATAAATTTAGGTGCGCAATGTGTGGGCTTAAAATGCGCTCCCCAGACGCATTGTTTTGGGAGGTTGAATCGGCACATATTGTTCCCAACCGTTTATTTGGCCGTGACGACGTCTGCAATGGGATAGCATTGTGCCGTTTTCATCATTGGGCATTTGACCTCGGCTGGTTCACTTTGTCTGAAGGCTACGGGATTCGCGTCTCGCCCAAGGTCAGCTCTCTGCCAGATGACTACGGGAGGATGCACGGCTTTGACGTCGTTCGTTCGACGGCAAAAGCTACTTCTCGGATAAATTTGCCGGCCAGCGAAGACATTTACCCGCACCCGAATTCAATTCTATGGCATAATCAGAACGTTTTTTGCAAATAGGCGTCTGACTCATGTGCGGTTCTCGCGCCAAGGACTTTTGGCAAACGCGGTGTAAACACCTCTTCAGGTTGCTTTGCCATATCTAACTTTCGCGATCTTAAATGATCGGCAATTTCAAAGCAACGGCTGTCTTTGCTACTCCACTTTGGGGCTGGGGCGTTTATTATTCGAGCCTCCTCCATCTTCGGCAATCCTGTCCGCCAACTTTTTCGCCGCCGTGAGATTGGTCTGCATGAGATACTGCAGGTGCACCATTATTTGTTCCTGAACGCGCAGTTTGGCGACGGGCAAATTCACCAGCAGATTTCATGGGCCTGCAATTTTTGAAAAATTAAATCCGAAATTCGTCAATTTCCATGCGATTCCCGGATTTTTCCGGGTTGGCTTACGGCTTCCATGGCGCGGTTGGGCGGCCGCCAAAGGTTGGTTCCCAACCGGTCGTCCCGGGCACATAATAGATCGTTCCGGTATCGAGGCTGCCCAGCACTTTGGCGATGCCGCTGCGCCAGGGCTCGCCATAGTCCGGCGCATTTCCGTGAAAATAAATTCCCCGCATCGAAACGCATGAGTTGAATGCATTCGGGCCGATGTTGGTGACGCTCGCCGGCACAATGACCGTGGCCAGGCTGCCACAGGCCGCAAATTCCTCCTGGCTGATTGCGGTAATGCCTCCGGGAATCGTGACGCTGGTGAGATACGGGCAATTCCAAAGGGCATAGTCCACAATGCCGGTCACGGTATTGGGTATTACAAAATCGCCGCTTTGCCGGGCGGGTACTGAACCAATTCGGTCTGATTGCTGTTGTATAGGATTCCGTCCCGGCTGCAATAGGCGGCGTTGCCTGAATCCACGACGATGCTTTTTAACCCAAAACAGCCGCCGAACGCCATGATCCCAATGTCACTGACGTGTTTTGGAATTCGCACGCTGGTCAATTGGTCGCAGAAGTGGAACGCCCCGCTGCCAATGGTGAGCACGCCGTTGCCAATGACTATATTTGTCAGGCTGCTGTGGGAATCGACGGCGGAAAATGCGCCTTCTCCAATGCGGGTGACGGTGTCGGGGATTATGACGCTCGTCACCCTCGGGTTTGCCCAGAATGCGCGGTCCCCAATGGCCGTAACACGCAGACCATTGATGGTATTGGGAATTGTCACTAAACCGCTCGACCCGATGTATCCCCGAATAGTCACCGTAGTGCCGTCAGGATTTGTGACGCTGGCAAAGTCAGTGGCTGGAGATGCGTTCGCTGCGTGCTCGCTCCGGCACCCGGTCATTGCGCTGCTCAAAACGAGCGCGAGGCAGAGAATTCTTCCGAAAGTAATTTTATTTTGTCTTTTCATTCGCCAACTGGTTCAATTTTTGACCGGCTTCTTCGGCAAAACTGAAACGAGGTAGATGAGGAGTTTGGAGTTTGTGACAGTCTCAATTACCGTTGGACTGTGTCTCGATCTGACCCGAGATATTGGCCGGCTTTTGAAATTTCTTTTCAAAATCTTCGGGCCGGAATGGCCTGCCTTTGGAGTGCCCGCCGCGGGCATAAGCTTCACGGATGGCCTCTTTTGCCATAAAGCGAATATCTTCATTGGTATTGCTTAAAAGAGATTTGAGCGCGTTGACGGATGCGTCCGTACGGTTAAAAGAGAGCGCATAAATCGCAGGGTCGCGGTAAGCCTCGCTTGTTCCTTCCAGGGCCAGGGCAATTAAGCGCGGCGTAAACGCGTCGTCTGGCTCTTCCTGCGCCGCCAGTGCGCCTGCCGCCCAGGAGCGTGGATTGTCTTCCGCCAAAGATCGTTCAATGGCCAGCCGCCATTCGTTATCAGCGCAATGATACTGGGCGAGCACATAATCCATGCCATCGGCCAGTCCGCGCTTCAACGCCGTCTCAATGACTTGCTTTCTGATGGCTTCCGAATGCGGCAGATAAACAACTAGCGCTTCCGCCTCCCAAAAATTGTATTCGGAGCGATACATCTGATCGAGCAGGCAAGGGACTATCTTTGGATTGCACGTGAAAGCCAGCTTCATCAAGAGAGGGTCGGCGCCTGTTTTCGTGGCATTTGCCTGGGTGACCTGGTTGGTTAAATCGGCAATATAAGCATCGACCTGCGATTCGGTGCGTGGTAGCACAACAATGGTAAGGGGAGGTGATTTCACACCTCCAAGCGTTTCGCCCGGATAGCTGTCGTTGCCGAGGTAAACGCCCGTGACTGTGTATTTTCCGGGAGTCGGGATTATCGCCCAAAGGTTAAGCGGAATCGTCTTTGTAAAAAACTTTCGAGGACGCAAAGCCTTGGTCGTGAATAAGCCGCCTGCCATGCCAACCGCATAATGCGCCCGAGGATCGGGGATCACCTCGCCATCAGCGGATTCCAACAGTATGGCATACTCGGTCATCCGCCCGCTCCGGTCGCTATCGCGGTCGTCGTAAACAAAATCTTTCGTCCCGGCATTGCTGATGACAAATTCAATGGGAATTTCATCACCCAATTTTGAAACAACGTTGGTACAATAAATGTTCAGGGCTAAACCCTGAAGGTTGGTGCTTGTCGGCTCATCCGTTTCATCTGTGTCATCCGCTCGAGCATTCCACAGTGTGGTGCTCAAAATCAGCGCGAGGCAGAGAATTCTTCCGAAAGTCATTTTAATTTGTCTTTTCATTCGCCAATTGCCTCAGGGTTTCCGCGGCCGACTTTGCGACCCAAGGGTCATTTTCTTTGGACAACTCGTGAAGTTCCGGGACGCACTTTTTCGGGCCAACGGCCAGGATCGTCATGTATCTTACCTCTGGCGATGGGTCTTTCAAAAGAGCCGCGATGGCTCGCTTCACGTCTTCTCTTTCGAGTTGGTCCTTCAATCCCAACGCGATATGCCAGCGCACGTCCGGGTCCGGGTCATTTACCAGGCGAAGAAATACCTCGCGGCTGCGATCGGGATCGAGCTTACGAATATCTATGAGCGCATCAGCGGCCGACTCCCGTTCTTCGGGGGATTTGGCATGCGTGGAGGCGACCACCCTGTCAAAGACATTCATCCCAAAAGGAAACTGCCAAATGGGCGCCCGCCCCGAATTGCCCGCGACAAAACCCAACGCATCGTCCCGCACCTTTTCATCAGGGTTGCCCAGGAGCGGAACGAACAATGCAAGGAATCGATCGTAAAATGCCTTGTCCACCTTGTCGTAGCGGTCCGACAGCAATTGCAGGATCACGTCCGCCGACGTTTCGTTTGTGAGTCGTTCGTCGAGGAATCCTCTAGTGCCGGGAAACCCGGCCAAATGCTGGTCAGCGGCGCGGCGAATTGCAGCATCATCGTCCGCCGCCAATTTTTCCATCTGCGGCAGCAACGGCGCCCACGCGCCGGTATTTGAGGGAGAATCTCCAAAATGATTCACCGCCTCTATGCGCAAGAGCCAGTCGGAATTTGTGAAAGCCATTTCGACCGTCGGCGGGTCAAAAGCCGCATTCACCGCTTGATTTATTTTTGCCAGTAAATCGTCAAGTGATCGGTTGCCCGTTCCACCGAAGAAGAGGTTCATTTGAAACGGCGCCGAAAATTTGAGCAAATCCCTGAGCATGGGGATGCGATCGTCCGGCTCCTTCAAGCGGCGAATCATTGTTGCAATGACCCCCTCCAGGCCGGGACAGTTACGCAGGGCGTTAATGGCTCTTTCATGAAGAGCGTTCACCTTCAGATCCTCGGTGTAAATATTCCCTTGGGGAGAGCCCGCGAATTCCAGCAAAGCCGAAAATGCATCAAACTGCGTTGCCGGATTTTGAAGCTTTGCAATGACCCTATTCAAATCGGCTTCGGATGCGATTGGTTTGGTCCGCCAATCATTGGATAAAAGATGGCTCCCATCCTGGCCAAAAACGGCGGGAGAGACAAGCAGTCCGCCGCTCACAACCAGCACGAGACAGAGGAGGAGTTTCAGTTTCATGGATAATTTATCAAAATATATCAATTCGAAATTCTCACCGGGACTTCTTTCCAGGTTTTGCCGCCGTTCTTTGTCTGATAGAGTAAAAAATTGCCGTTGGGCGAAAAGCGGGTGTCGTCCGAAATAATGAGCCAGCCGTGCCTGGCGTCCGTAAAACTCATTTGCGCCACATCCCGTTTGGAATCTTCCAGGCCCAAATCAATGTTCGGTTCGATGGTCCGCCACGTCACCGCTCCATTATGCGAAACGTTCAGTTTCCTTCCCATCCGTACGACGATGTCTTTCCGAGAAATGATGTCACAAGCGCCGCCCGTCAGCCCGTTTTTGCCCTCCGCGAGAGAGGTCATCAACGACCAACTTTGGCCGCCATCGCCGGTGGCATATAAAAGAAACTCACGATACGCGCGCGAATGGTCATCCTGCCCGAACAGCTCGACCGGCAAAAAGCCGTCGTTCGGGCCGAAAAAAACCGGCGAAAAAGGCGCCGTATAGTCGTCGCGCCATTTGTCCGGCAGCGGCAATTTCTCATCCTGCCACGAATTGCCAAAGTTCGTTGAAATGGAGAGTGAAATATATCCCTTCGGCTTGTCGTCCGAATCGCCATAGGTAATGACAAATTTTCCGCGCTCATAAAAACCGACTTCGTCGCCGCAAATATTGGAAAGATGCAACGTTCCGGGCGTTTCCCCTTCCGCCGGCCCGGGCGGCGCGATCGGAACCAGTTTCCAGGTCATGCCTCCATTTCGGGTTTCGTAAAAAGTGTAATACTCGCTGCCAAGCCCGCCGTCGGCCACTTCGGCCATGGCCAGATCAGCACGATAAAAGTGGACCGCGGACGCTTCCGTAAAGTAACCGAACGGAGCCGTAACCGGCGCCCATGAACTGCCGCCGTTGGTGGTGAGCAACAGACCCGGCCTGCCATTGATCGATAGCCACGCAGTTCGCGCCTTTGAAAACTCGCATGAATAAAGATTGTAGGGAAACGCCCGGGTTTGCATATGCGGGGTGACATTGATCCACGTGTGTCCGCCATTGGACGTTCGCAGGACGAGATAGCCATCCGGTACGTTTGCCTGCGCCCAGCCCTCGCGGGGATTGAACATTTTAATTTCGCTGATTTGTGCATTCGCCACCGGAGGCGCGTTGGCGCATCCACCGGATAAACCGGCGCTCACAGCGAGCGCGAGGGAAAGGAGGAGTTTGGGGTTCATGATTTTAAATTACTCCCACCCATTCCTTTTCGCTCGGATGTCGTCAAGATTGATTTCCGAGAATTCATCCGTCGTCACGTAATACAGTTCGTCTCCCAATTGGAGAAAATGGTCCCGAAGCCTGCCGGCATAGCGGTGCGGAAATTGTCCCGGCCACCGGGCGATCAGTTTGCCATCCCCGGCATCAACGGCGTAGAACGTCCGAATCCATTCCTTTCCGCTTTGGAAAAGCGACTCGTTGACCTCATGCCACGTGCCTGAAGGATACGGCTCAGCAACGGAAAAGAGGATAAACCC
>DASYZW010000424.1:0-9530 GCA_035945915.1 Verrucomicrobiia bacterium
CGGCGGCCCTTAAAGCATATGAAAAATACATCATTTGCGTGGACAAAACGCCGGAAGATTTCGAGACCTCGCTCCAATCGTTAACCAGGAAAGCAATTGCGGCATACGAGAATCGGGGCGCCGGAATGCGTCACGGAATCGCGCTGGATAAATTTGTGACCGTAATTTTGAGCCAAAGCGATGAAGAGCGGCCGATGTGCGGGATCTATTTCAACCTGCATTCGCCTTACCAAAAAAACGCGTTGCCCAAAACCGTCAGTGAAGTGAAGATTAAAAACTAACCTGCCGGCCGGGATTTCTCCCGCAACCAACCAGTGATGCCTACGCGTCCAGCGAGGCGATCCCTTGTGTCACGAAGATTTAGTTTGGGCGGAACAGACTTCCGGGCTGCCCACCGCGGTCAACCCCATTCGCAAGCGCCGACGTGAGGAGGGTCCAACTTACCAGCCTTCGCAGGACCAGAGAGGCGGATGAAAATGGCCGGAAATCGACCGCGATTCTCCGGAGCGCGACGGCCCTGGATATTAAAATGTTAAAGTGTTGTGCGCCGCGACAAGACCGCGTAAAATGCTCGCACCCAAACACTAAAATCATGAAGACTTCGGGGCCGGACACGTTGCTTCACCTGTTATCTCTTGAGGATAACGAAAATGACAAACAATTGTTGAAAGCGGCATTGGAAGCGGACAGGTACAAGTGCCAAATTACTCATTTGCAATCCAGAGAAGCCTTTGCCGCCATCCTCAAGCAACGCAAATTCGACCTGATTATTTCGGATTTTACAATGCCCTCCTTTGACGGGATGTCGGCGCTAGGCATGGCGAAAAAATTACAGCCGGACACACCGTTCATTTTGCTGACCGGGACAATCGGGGAGGAACAGGCTGTGGAAATTATCAAGGCCGGCGCGGCGGATTGCGTATTAAAGGCGAACCTTTTCCGGATTGGAGCGGCGGTACGGAGGGCGCTGCGGGAGGCAGACGAGCAGGCCCGACGCAAACATGCGGAAGACGCCTTGCGCGCCCTGGCAGGCCGCTTGCAAGCCAGCCGCGAAGAAGAAAGGCTGCTCATTTCCCGGGAAATCCACGATGATTTGGGAGAGGCGCTGACCACTCAAAAGCTCGGCCTTGGCTGGTTGCGAAACTGCCTGAACACTCGAAGCCCCGCGTTGATCTCGTGGGAAGAAGTCTTTGCCAAGATTGATGCGCTTGGGGCGCTGGCGGACGCGACGGCGAACCGGGTGCGCAAGCTATGCACGCGGCTGCGGCCGGCCATTCTGGATGATTTGGGACTGGCTGCCGCGATTGAATGGCAGGCGCAGGAATTTCAGTCCCGTACCGGCATCCGTTATAAGATTTCGCAAAACGTCGAACTGACCGGTTTGGAAAACACCCAGGCAACGGCGGTGTTTCGAATCTTTCAGGAGATCCTGACGAACATCGCGCGACATTCAAGAGCGTCCCGAACAACGATTTCGTTAAAAAAAAACAAGTTGGGGCTCGTTCTTCAAGTCCGGGACAACGGCAAAGGAATTACTAAAAACCAGGTGAACAGCAAAACATCCCTCGGGATTTTGGGCATGCGCGAACGGGCGATGGTTTTGGGCGGGGAGATTGAAATCCAGGGCAAAGCGGGCGTTGGCACTCTTGTGGTGGTGACCATTCCGCTGGTCCGCGGCGCTCAAAGTCGGGTGAAACGCAAAGTATGAATGATAAAAATCAAACCGGCACGGCAGATACCGGCCCGGAGGGGCGGTTGATTCGCATTTTATTGGCGGATGACCACGCCATGGTGCGCGATGGTTTGAAGCAATTGCTGGCGAAGAAGTATCCTTCCGCAACCTTTGGCGAGGCCTCTACGACCCAGGAAGCCATGAATTTGTTGAATGAGGCCGACTGGGACGTAATGCTGTTGGACCTGACAATGCCCGGCCGCGGCGGACTGGAGGTGCTTACCCAGGCGAAAGAGATTCGGCCGAAAACCAAAATCCTTGTGCTGACGATGCACCCGGCGGACCATTACGCGGTGCGGGTCTTGAAATCAGGCGCCTGTGGTTATGTCACGAAAGAATGCGCATCCGAAGAAATTGTTGCCGCGATTGAAAAGGTCCTGGCCGGCGGTAAATATGTCACAGCCGCCTTCGCGGAAAAGATGTTTTCTCACCTGGCAAACGAGGCGAAGAAGCCCCACGAATTACTCTCTGATCGGGAATATCAAGTTTTGCGGCTGCTGGCGATTGGCAAAAGCGTCAAGGAAATCGGCGCTGAACTGTGCCTGAGCATCAAAACCATCTCCACCCATCGTTCGCATATTTTCCGAAAGCTGGATTTCAAATCCAACTCCGACGCGGTCCGTTATGGCATTAGCGAAGGATTGACGAAATTGGATTAGCCCAAGGAGATCTTGCGGCTGACCAACGATTCATCAGGCTTTCTTCGCGCCAGCTTTTAGACTCGTCTAAAGGATTCCTTTAACCTGGTTAAGGTTTTTAGCTAGGATTCCGTCTGACGCATAAATCAGCTTATTGCTGATGGCGCGCGGCGTGACAAACGCTGTTGCAGAGGGCGTGAAGTCAGGCATTCAGAAGAAAGCCAATAATGGTCGTTTGAGCGTTCTCGTCGCGGATGATTCGGCGGGAATGCGTCAAAACCTGATGGATTTACTTTCCGGCTTGCCCGATTTCTATGCCGTCAAGACCGCCAGGGACGGCGCAGAAGCGATGGAAAGTGTCCGGCTTTTCAAGCCGGATGTCCTGATTTTGGACATCCACATGCCTGCACGCAGCGGATTGGAGGTCCTGCAGATTATTCGAAAGACGAAGCGCGTTTGCACCGTCATTATCCTCACGTCACTTGCCGACGATTTCTACCGGAAGAAATGCCAGGAATTAGAAGCCGATTACTTTTTCGACAAGCTTACCGAGTTCGATCAATTCGTGACCACACTGAAAACCCTGAAGAAATGAAAAGGCCCTCGACCATTTCCACCGCGAACACCTTCCGCGCCCTGCGGAATGGAGCACTGCTGCTGAGTATGTTTGTTTCGCAGGCGATGCGCGGCGCGGAGACCGGGGACAGCGCGTTTCAGGACACGAACGAACTTTCGCTTGAGCAACTTGTGAACATCAAAATCACATCCGTCAGCAAGAAGGAAACGAGTTTGGAAAGTTCGCCCGCAGCGGTGACTGTCATTACCCAGGATGACATCAGGCGGCTGGGGATTGAAAGCATTCCTGATGCATTGCGCCTGGTTCCTGGCATGGACGTAGCGCAAATCAATTCTCATGAATGGGCCATCAGCATCCGCGGCTTCAACGACCAATATGCAAACGACCTGCTTGTGCTGGTGGATGGCCGGGCCGTTTACACCCCGGCTTTCGGCGGAGTGTTCTGGGATGTGCAGGACCTGCCGATGGAAGATATTGATCGAATCGAAGTCATTCGCGGGCCCGGCGCGACCCTTTGGGGCGCCAATGCGGTCAATGGCGTGGTCAACATTATCACCAAAAACTCCAAAGACACCCAGGGCACATTGGTTTCGGTGAGCGGAGGAACCTGGAACCAACCCTCGGTGACCGTCCAATACTCAGGACAGTTGGCCACGAATCTTTATTACCGGACCTATCTGAAATACTTCAACCGGGACAGTTTTGTGGAGCCCGGCGGCGGCAATGCTCCGGACGCCTGGGATTCGGTCCGGGGGGGCATGCGGCTGGATTGGGAGCCACGGACCGAAGATCAATTTACGCTTCAGGGAGACGGCTATGACACCGTCCTTCGTGAAAATGTGGACGCCATCAGTTCCACGGCGCCTTTTTATCAAAGCTCCGATCTCCTTGACCATGAAACCGGGGGGAACGTTCTTGGCCGGTGGACTCACGTGATATCGGATACGTCGCAATTTTCGGTGCAGGCCTATGATGATTATTTCAGCCAGGAGCAATCCGGCGACTCAGAACGCCAGAACACCTTTGACGTGGACGCGCAACATCGTTTCGAGCTTGGCGAGAGGAACGATATCGTGTGGGGGCTGGGATATCGTTACAGCTATTTCGATTTCCCGGGCAGCCCATCGATCGTCTTTAATCCCGAAATACGCAACGACCAGCTCTTTAGCGGGTTTGTGCAGGATGAAATTACTCTCGCACCCGATCGCCTGCACTTCACCGTCGGAACAAAACTGGAACACAATGATTACACCGGCTTTGAAGTGGAACCAAGCGCGCGGCTGGCATGGACGCCCAGCGACCGGCAAACCCTATGGGCCGCGGTTTCCCGGGCGGTCCGGACACCCGCGATCTTCAACCTGGACGCACAGGTTAATGACCCGTCTCCCCCGCAACCGGTCATTGTTTCCATAAAACCCAATCCCGACTTGAAATCGGAGACATTAATTGCGTACGAATTGGGATACCGGGTTGAGCCAATCCAAAGATTGTCCTTCGACGTGACCGGCTTTTACAATGCCTATCGGGATTTAATCGTCTACGTTCCCGGGGCCTTCACGTTTCCGCCCCCGGTTCAACAAGAAACGACCCAAAACGCCGGGAGCGGAGACACTTATGGCACGGAAGTTTCAGGTGAATGGCAGCCATTCAATAAATGGCGTTTGGTTGCGAGCTATTCGTTATTCGAAAGCCAACTGCAACCGGGCTCGTCTTTTCCACAGAACACCCCGCAACAACAAGCCCAACTGCGCTCCTATTTGGACCTCACGCCCACGCTGGAATTCAACGGAATGGTTTCCTACGTGGATCGAGTGACGGTCCAGACGATATCGCCTGTTCCAGTGGCTATTCCGTCCTATGTGCGCCTGGATTTAGGCCTGGTTTGGCGTCCTGCCAAATCATTGGAACTGGGCATTTGGGGACAAAATCTCTTGCAGGCGCGACACGAAGAATATTTGGGCGACACGACGACGCTCCAGATTGCTGTTCCGCGCGCCATTATGGCAAAAATTACCGTGAAATTTTAATGCAGTATGGAAAGGACAGCCGCCGTTTTGAAAATGATCCTGATGCGATGCCGGAAAGCCGTCGCGGCGGCCGGATTGCTGGCGGTCCTCCTGACGGCGGGCAATTCCGCCATCGGGCAGGAGAACGGATTTTCCGAATATCATGTTAAGGCCTTATTTCTTTATAACTTCGCAAAATATGTTCAATGGCCGGACGAGGTTTTCTCGAACCCGGGCGCCCCAATCACCATTGGCATTGTTGGCGATGATAATTTTGGCCGGAACCTGCGGGACGTGGTGCAGGGCAGGACAATAAACGGGCGCGGCTTCGCAATAAAACACCTGCTGGCAACTGACGATCCGGCTGGCTGCCAAATTTTGTTTATCAGCAATTCGGAATCTTCACACATTGCGCAAATCCTGACAAATGCGGCGGCGAAGCCGGTTCTCACGGTAGGTGAGGACAAGGCATTCTCCGAAGACGGCGGCATCATTGACTTTGTTCTCAAGAACGGCAATGTGCGGCTGGAAATCAACCTGGATTCGGCGGACAAGGCCGGATTGAAAATCAGTTCGCGGCTTCTTTCGGTCGCTGACAGTGTCAAACGAAAGGGAGGGCATCTATGAATTTTTTCCAGAATGCCTCCCTTCAACGCAAACAGATGTTCGTCATCATGGCGACGACGAGCGTGGCGCTGCTGCTGGTTTGCGCCGCTTTAACGATTTTTGAAATTATCACATTTCGCCAGCAGACGAAGGACAACCTGTCCACGTACGCGAGCATGACCGGCAATAACGTCGCCGCCGCGCTGGATTTTGATGATGCCAGCGCCGCGAAAGACACCCTCTCCGCGCTAAAGGCCGAACCGAATATTATGGAAGCCATCGTTTATACGGCCGATGGAAGCGTTTTTGCCCACTATTGCCGAAACGGAACCGTTCTTACGCCACCCAAACAAATTGGAAATAACGGCTACACCTTTACGAGGAACAGCCTCGCCCTCTTCCAGCCGATCACGTCCAAAGGGCAAGTCATCGGGACGATTTACTTCCAGTCCGATACCCGGGACTTGCGCTCCCGAATCGCCCAATATTCCATGATTACGCTGATCGTCTTCGGGCTGACCCTGGCGATTTCATTAGCGTTATCGCATCGGCTGCAACGCGTCATTTCTGAACCCATCCTGGAACTGGTGCGTTCGGCCCGCGACGTGGCCAGGAACAAGGATTATTCGATCAGGGTGAAACGCACGAGCTCCGATGAAATCGGAGTGCTGATCGACGGCTTTAACGACATGCTTGCGCAGGTGGAGGAACGGGACCGGAACCTGGAAAAGCACGTCCAGGAGCGAACCCACGAACTGGCCAAATCCCTTTCCATCCTAAACGCGACGCTCGATTCGACCTCGGACGGGATCCTGGTGGTCAACTCCGAGCGAAAAACGATCCTGCAAAACCGGCACGTAATTGACCTGCTGAAACTTCCGGAAGACGTGGTGAGCGAAAGCGCTGACATAAAACGGCTGAAACACGTGGCCAGTTTAATGAAGGAGCCGGAAGCCTTTGTGGCCAAAGTGAACCGGCTTTATTCGGACCAGAATGCCCGCGACCACGATGAAATCGAATTGAAGGACGGGACGATCCTGGAACGAATCACCGGGCCCGTATTGGGCGACAACGGCAGGAACTACGGCCGAATCTGGACGTTCCGAAATGTAACGGAACGCAAGAAAGCGGAGGCGGCGCTGGCGTACGAGAAATACCTGCTAAGCGCCCTGCTGGACAATTCGGACGAAAAAATTTATTTCAAAGATATCCAATCCCGGTTCATCCGATGCAGCGCCAGCATGGCCTTTCTTTTCGGGAAGAAAACCGCCGAAGATTTAATTGGCAAAACCGACCGCGACTTCTTTGCCTCCGAACATGCGGACGAGGCCTTTGAAGACGAGCAACGAATCATCCGGACCGGCGAGCCGCTGATTGGCAAAATAGAGAAAGAAACCTGGCCAGACGGGCGGGTCACCTGGGTTTTGACGACGAAAATGCCGTTGCGGGATGAAGCCGGAAAAATTGCCGGGACGTTTGGCGTTTCGAAAGACATCACGGCGCTCAAGGAAACGGAGGATAAATTAACGCAAACGCACCAAAAACTCATGGATGCGTCGCGCCAGGCGGGCATGGCGGAAGTGGCCACGAGCGTGCTGCACAACGTGGGCAATGTGCTCAACAGCGTCAATGTTTCCTCCGCGCTGATCGCCGATAAAATGCGGAGATCGAAAATCGCCAATGTCGCCAGGCTGGCTGAACTGTTGCGCGAGCATGAGAAGGACCTCGGGAATTTTGTCACCCATGACGCCAGAGGACAAAAATTGCCCGAATATCTTGACAAACTGGCCAAGCGATTGGCGTCTGAGCAGGAGGAAATCCTGAGCGAAACCAGCTTGCTGGTAAATAACATCACCCACATCAAGGAAATCGTAGCAATGCAGCAAGGCTACGCGAAGGCCGCCGGCGTTTTGGAATCGGTCAAGGCCGAGGAACTGATCGAGAACGCGTTGCGCATGAACAGCGGCGCGATGAGCCGGCACAACATCAAAGTGACCTGCGAATTTGCCAAGACCCCGGAAATCGTCACCGATAAACACAAGGTATTGCAAATCCTGATCAATTTGATTCGGAACGCCAAATATGCATGTGATGATTCGGCAAAACCGGACAAACAAATCAGCCTGCGCACGGCGGTCACCGAGGAGGCCTTGACAATCACTGTGACAGACAATGGCATTGGCATCGCGCCGGAAAACCTGACGCGGATTTTCAATCACGGATTTACCACTCGCAAAGACGGCCACGGATTCGGGCTGCACAGCGGCGCGATTGCCGCCAAAGAGCTGGGCGGCATGTTGACGGGATTCAGCGAAGGCATCGGGCACGGGGCCATCTTCACCCTGAAATTACCAACGAAACAGGATCAAAACGGCCATGAACATCAATCCTAATCTAAATCACCGCATCCTGGTGATTGACGACAACCAGGCCATTCACGAAGACTTCAAAAAAATTTTCAATTACAAGGCGGCATCGACAAGCCTGGATGAGGATGACGCCGCGATGTTCGGAAACGAAAGCGCGAAATTTAAATTGCCGGAATTTGAAATTGACTCCGCCTACCAGGGGCGCGAGGGGCTGGCATTAATTGAGAAAAGTCTCCAGGAAGGGCGGCCATACGCGATGGCATTTGTTGACGTGCGAATGCCGCCGGGATGGGATGGCGTCGAAACCACGGCGCAAATCTGGCAAAAATATCCCGACCTGCAAGTCGTCATCTGCACGGCCTATTCGGATTATTCGTGGGAAGACATGCTCAAAAAGCTGGCTTATTCCGACCGCTTAGTGATTCTAAAAAAGCCTTTCGACAACATTGAGGTCCAGCAACTGGCGATTTCGATGACCGAAAAATGGCGGCTTTATCATAACGCAAAATTGCGCCTGGACGATTTAGAGCGAATGGTGCAAAGCCGGACCAGTGAATTGGAAAAAGCCAATAAGGATTTGGCCACGGCCAATGAACTATTGAAAATCGCGACGGAAAAGGCGCAAAAAATGGCGGAGGGCGCGCTCGTGGCAAGCACCGCGAAAAGCGAATTTTTGGCCAACATGAGCCATGAAATCCGCACCCCGATGAACGGCGTCATTGGCATGATTAATCTGCTGTTGGATACAAACCTTACCCCCGAGCAGCAGGATTATGCCAAGACGGTGCAGTTCAGCGCGGAGGCCCTGTTGGTTATCATCAATGATATTTTGGATTTCTCAAAAATCGAAGCGGGCAAGATGGTCCTGGAAAGGGTGGAGTTCAACCTGCATGAGACTGCCAAAAGCGCGATTGACCTGCTCGCGCCCCGCGCCAAAGAAAAAAACCTGGCCCTGGATTATTCTTTAGGACGAGAGATCAGCCCGCAGGTGATCGGGGACCCGTCACGGCTTCGGCAAATCCTGCTCAACCTCCTGGGCAATGCCGTCAAGTTTACGGAAAGAGGGCACGTGGCTTTGGAGATAACCCAGCTTGAGGAGACAGCGGAGGACAGCAATTTGCGTTTTTCAATACACGATACCGGAATTGGAATTTCGGAAGAGAACATAAGAAAGTTATTCCAATCCTTTTCGCAGGCGGATTCGTCCACGAGCCGTAAATTTGGAGGCACGGGTTTGGGATTGGCCATTTGCCGGCGGCTGGTCGAATTGATGGGAGGACAGATTGGCGTCGACAGCGTCTTAGGCAAAGGCTCGACCTTCTGGTTCACGGTCCGATTGGCCAGGCAAACCGGGGCGAGGGGAATTGCCAGGAAGAGTGAAACCCCGGAATTTCCGCGCCCGGGTTCCGATAGCGGCTTTCAAGGAGTTAACGTCCTGCTGGCGGAAGACAACCAAGTCAACCAGGTAGTGGGCATGAGACAATTGGAGAAAATCGGGTGCCGGGTAGACGTTGCGGCCACTGGCCTTGTTGCCCTCGACGTATGGCGTGAAAGGAAACATCGGATCATCTTCCTGGACTGCCAGATGCCGGAAATGGACGG
>DASYZW010000425.1:0-5078 GCA_035945915.1 Verrucomicrobiia bacterium
GCCCTTTCCCGGTGCGGCGCATAAATTTCCTGGCCGCCCTTGCGCTTGATTTCCCCGATCGCCAATACGTGCCGCGTGCGCTCGCTCAAAAGCCGCACCAATTCTTCATCCAGCTTGTCAATGGCCTTGCGATGTTCGGGAATGTTCAAAACCTGACAAGGATGAAGAAATACCCGCGAAGAATCAAATCCGTTTATGGGAAGCCACCGGCATCGGGCGCATCCTGAACCTGTTCCTGGCATGGACACCGCGCCGCGCCGGCCGCGCCGGTTGAGCGCGGAATTGCTCACTGCGAGCGCAACAAAGTTCGCGCTGCCGTTCCGCCCCACCAGCTACGGGAAATGTTTTGCACCTGGCCAAACGGATTCGATTTTTCGCGTGTGTATCTGCAATGGTGAAGTCGTACAGGCCGCTACATCCGCTACAGTGTTGATAATCAATTATTTAGCCCGCTACACTTGCCGCTACAGGCCGCTACAGATCCGGCAATCCTGTCGGCATGACACTGGTCCGGAAATGTCCCTGAAAGTCCCCAAAACGGCTTGAGGAAATATTAAAATGGGTGCAAATTGGAGACGTGAAGACCAGCGTTGATCTTGATGCCGATACTCAAGCTGAAGTGGACCGGACAGTTGAGCTGATCCGGGAAAAGCCTGCTACAGTTTTGAGGATGGCCATCCGCGCAGGTTTGCCAATTGTGGCTAACCGTCACCAGGCCGAACGTCCGGAAGGGTATTTTGCCGATGCTTACCCGCTGCCAGGGGACCGCCAGAAGCTCGAAGCGGCCATGGCCGGGACTGAACAAAGGCCAGAGCGATGAAAGTCCGGCAATGGGAAGTCTGGAAAACCCGTCCGCCAGGCTTTGAGAAGGACCATTGGTTTGTGATCAACAGCGGACAAGAGCGCCTCGACAGCCCCAGGCATTTGCAGGTCAACGGTCTCGCCTGTTTTACCCTCCGCGGTTCTCCAATTAAAACCGACGTCATTCTCAATACGGCGGACGGCCTCGAAACCGCGACGGCTTGCCAATGCGATTTGCTTTATTTTTTGGACAAATCAAAACTGCATTCCTCACTTGGGACTGTCAGTTGGGAACGGCAGCAACAGATCAAAAGCAAACTCCGCGAAGTCTTCCGGCTTTAAAACATTCGTCCTTCAAGTGTCCCGCCTGAGAATCGGTTAAGGTTATGAATTGTCCCAGCGGAAGATTTTGGCCTTTTCGACGTCCATGCCCGGGTCCCGGATACAATCCAGGCCTTGGGCTCCTGAAGTCGTAAGCAAACGAACTCCGTTGTCTGCCCCCGTGACGTCGCCCAGGGCAGCCGTCACAAGATCGCAACGACTGGACTGAAACGCGCAATCGAAAATGGCTGTTGTGCTTTTCCCTGTAAATTAATCAAACTAAACTCTCGAAAACAAAAATGCGCTACCCGACTTGAGCATCGGCTCCATCATGAAAAATGCAGTCTTAATTCTGCCGGCCATTCTGTCTTTGACCGGCATTGCTTTTGGACAGCCGTACGATTTGACGGACCGTTGGGGACGTGGCGCGTTTATTCCGGAACCTTCCTCGACGCTCGACGGGGTCAAGCCGCTGGCGCATTGGATATGGGATTCGGGCGCCGAAAACCCGACAAACTATTATTTGTTGGTGCGAAAAACCTTCACTCTGGAAGAGCTTCCACAGGACGCCCGCGCCTTTATCTCCGCGTATGCTTACGCGGATGTTTACATCAACGGCCGCCTTTTGGAACGATGTCCCATGAATTGTGACCCGGAGTATCAATGCTACGATTATTTTAACATCCGGCCCTTCCTTAAAACCGGCTCCAATTGTATCACGGCTGTCGTGCAGAATTTTGGAGTCGGGTTGCACTCCCGGATAAACGCCCGCGGCGGCTTTTTCTTTCAGGCAAAGCTCAAAGGTGCCGGCGCCGCATCGCTGGACCTGTTGAGTGATGACAGTTGGAAAGTGGATCATGCCAGTGCCTGGAATACTCAATCCCGTCTCCGCGCGCCCCAGCCTCATCTGATCGGATTCATCGAAGAATTTGATGCCCGGCTTTGGCCCGACGGTTGGCAAAATCCGGAATTTGACGATTCGACCTGGGAGCACGCGAAAGAGATTGGCATTCCCCCGGTGCCGCCCTGGAACAATCTGGTCGTCACGGAACGCCCGCGGTTGACCCGCACAATTGTCAAACCGATACAGGAATGGAAAGCCGGCGATCGGATGGTTTATGATTTTGGGACCGAGATTGCCGGGTATCCGCGATTCAAACTGGACGCCGCGGCCGGTGGCATCCAAATTGAAATTGGAACCGGCGAGCGTTTGGATTCGAACCGGGCGCCTCTTGTCCGCACCAGTGGCGATCATTCGGACAAGTATACCACCAAACAAGGGCTGCAAAGCTGGCAACCCTACACCTGGGCTGGCTTTCGCTATTTCTCCATTCAAACCAACCCGCGCATTCACATTCTCGAGGTCAGCGCGGAATATTCACATTACACCTACGAGATGGGCGGTTCTTTCGAATGCTCCGACGCTCAGCTCAATGAATTCTGGAAAATCGGGAAACATACCCTGGAGATTAATTCCATCGATACCTACGAAGACCCCTGGCGCGAGCATACGCAGTACATCGCCGGTGATTCGCGGTACATGATGATCTATGGAAACTACGCCTTTGGCAAAAGCTCCCGGTTTTTGTCGGCCTACAATCTCCTCTGCGGCGCGGAATCACAGCGTTGGCGCGCGGACGGCGCGGTGCGGAGCCGATATCCCACGGATTATTTGTTGCAGCCGGGCAGTTCGACCTACATCCCGGACTATCAACTGGAATGGATTTTGATGATGCGCGAATACTTTTTGTATTACGGCAAAGACCCGTTGATCGAAAGCCTCTATCCCAACTTGAAGAAGGCGGTGGATTACTTTCGGCAGTACCTCGATCCCAATACCGGTTTGCTCGCCAATTTGCCGGGTTGGGTGGTGCTCGATTGGCCTCCTACGTATCGTATGGAGATGAAAAAGATCATCACCGGTCCAAACTGCCTGTATGTCGGCGCTTTGGATGCCGCGGCGGACATCGCGGACGATTTCGCGCGGGACACCAATCAGGCCGCGATCTGGCGGGATCAAGCCCGGCAGGTCAAAGAAAATATTAATAAAGAGCTTTGGTCGGAAAAAGATCGTGCTTATCTGGATAGTTTCGAAGGCGTGAAAATCGGAGAGCAACCGCAAGTGTATGCCCTGGTCTACGGTATCCCTGACGAAAGCCGGAAGGCGGACCTGGTCAATTTGATCATGAAACGAGGCAAGGCGAGTGAAGAAGCGTTCGCCTATTGGGTGTTAAATTCCATGTTCACGGAGGGAAAAGATCAATGGGCGTTGGATTACCTGCGCGCAAACTGGGGCGCGCAAACCAGGCTCGCCGCGTTCAACGGAGCCTGGCAGGAAGGCTGGAATTTGCCCTGGGGCTCGACCTCCCATGCCTGGTCATCCGGTCCCACCGCGTTGCTCCCTCAAAAAGTGCTTGGACTGGAGCCCACCGGATATGGTTGGAAAACGTTTGCAATCATCCCGCACCCGGGTGATTTGACGTGGGCCAAAGGTACCGTGGCGACCGTCGCGGGAAACATTTCGGTTGCCTGGAAGAAAACCATCGGTGGCCATTTTACTTTGAACCTGGCCGTCCCTGAAGCGACGAAAGCGAGTGTGTATCTGCCGTCCGAACACCCGGGATCCATTAAGATAAACGGCAAAACGCTTTCCGCAACGCCCGGAATCAAGTGGCGAATGGCGGATGGAAAAAGAGTCGTCCTGGAGATTTCGCCCGGCATATATCAAATTGACTGTGAAAATGGCGGCAACTGACGAGACCCGGCGGATTTGAACAAACAATTACGTGCGCGTAACTCATGCAACTCCGATTCATGGACGTACCTATTTCAAAAGTTTATAGACGGCTTCGCAGCAAGAACCCTGCTGGCATTCCATATGAGGAAGCCGTTCAGCTTTTCTTGGCAATGTTTTGCACTTTAGACTTTCTGCCAAATGAACTCAGGAACTGTGTTCTCGGCAGAAGTGAATTGGTTGAGCTATTCAGCACCCTCGAATTGGAAAAGTTCATGGTCGATTCACCGCCGAGTCTAAACGATGAAACGCACCGTCGGGAATGTCGCTCTCGATGGAACGAATTGATCGATAATCTCCTTACCGGAAAGATCCAGCGGCAGCCCAATTTTACAATCATAGCTCCAAATTATTTCTGAGTATAAAAAGGCCGATCAGGAGTCCAAAACAAATGATCTCATGAGAGCAATATGCACCATGCAAAACAGTATCTCATTCAAAATGGACCGCGGCCGTGCAATTAGGAACCGACTCGCGTCAGCCGTTCAAATCGCAATTGTGACCGCCTTAGTCGGTTGTCCCTGTGTTTTCTTAGGTTGTAGTCCGATCCCTTTGAAATGGACCTACCAGGAGCAACAGCGCATCATGTCCCCGGATGGACAGGTGGATGCCGTGGTGCTGACTGGTGATGCAGGCGCGACGACATCGTCAGTTGGCATCAGACCATAGGCGTGGACTTGCCAGCCGGTCTTCTGGCAGGCCTCAGCCAGAGTTTTAATGAAGTCCTGTCGATCGACATCCTCCAGGAAAATCCTGCCCCGCCGATTACCCCGGCTCATCAAATGGTACATCGCACCGCCGTATTCCAGACGACGTTTGCGCGGCATTTTTAGAAATTATCCAGCCAGATCAATGGCAGTCAACTCACAACTCCACTGATCTATCGGTTGACCCCTTTCCTTCGTTTAGTCAAAAGGGGTGTGCGGGAGTTTTTGGAATAAATGGGGGTACACGAAACGCTAAACGGAGTTAATCGGTCTCTAAACGAGCGTTGGTTTGCCCGGGAATTTGATCATTTCAGGTAAACGAACGGGCTAATATTTTTCGGGCAAAAACGGGGCGGTAAATGGTTTGTTTAGAGGGGGAGTAAACGGGGCGAAGGCGTGAGGGCGTGAGGTTTTGAGACCGTGAGACGGCGGGCAAAAGGGGCGCGAGGATGGAG
>DASYZW010000426.1:0-5229 GCA_035945915.1 Verrucomicrobiia bacterium
TTCGCCATATAGGCAAATTGTATGAAACCCCAGGTTGAAATATATGATACGACCCTGCATTCCCCCCCGGGCGCGCCACCGTAATTTAAAGGTCAATGTTCGCAAATCTAATTCGCTGTCACGTGATGTATTAAATAATCGCATTTTTCGAAATTTGCGTTATTGTTACCGCCTATGTCTGACAAAGTGCCTTATTTGGACTTGCCGGCGCAGATCCGCGGGCTGCGCAAAGAACTCGATGCCGCACTCGCCCGCACTCTCGACAATTGCTCGTTCTGCCTTGGGCCGGACGTTGCCCAATTTGAGAAGGATTTCGCCAGGTTTTGCGGCGCAAAACATTGCCTCGGATTCAACAGCGGAACCTCCGCGCTCCACGTCGCCTTGAGATTGCTCAACATCGGCGCCGGCGACGAAGTCGTTACCACGCCATTCACTTTTGTCGCGACAAGCTGGGCGATTTCGTATGTGGGCGCCAAGCCGGTCTTCGTGGATATTGACGACGCCACGTTTAATATCAACCCGGCACTTGTGGAAAAGGCCATTACGCCCCGAACCAAAGCAGTTATGCCCGTCCACCTGTACGGACAGCCTTTCGACGCGGACCGGGTCCTGGAAATTTGCCGCCGGCACAAATTGCCCATGATTGAGGACGCCTGCCAGGCGCACGGCGCGAAATATAAGGGCCGGGTCGTTGGCACGTTTGGCGCCATGTCAGGTTTCAGCTTTTATCCCGGCAAAAACCTCGGCGCCTGCGGCGAGGGCGGCGCGTTAGTGACCAACGACGATAATTTTGCGGCACGCGGCCGCGCCTTGCGCGAGCACGGTTCAACGGTCCGCTATTACCATGACGAAATCGGTTATAACTATCGCATGGAAGGATTTCAAGGCGCGGTCCTGGGAGTTAAACTGCCGCATCTGGACAAATGGACGCGCGAACGCCAGCGCGTGGCGAAACGCTATACTGAGTTGCTGGCGGGAACACCGTTACAGTTGCCCCGTGAAGCGGATTTTGCCGAGAGCGCGTGGCATCTTTACGTCGTCCGCCACCCGAAACGGGATGAACTAAAGAAATTCCTTGAGGACAACGGCGTGGGCTGCGCCATCCATTACCCGATCCCGGTGCACCTCCAAAAAGCATATGCGGATTTGGGACACAAAGCCGGTGATTTTCCGGTCGCCGAAAAAGCCGCGCTCCAGTGTTTAAGCCTGCCGATTTATCCCGAACTAACCGAAGCCCAAATCGCGCGGGTCGTCGAAGTGATTAAAAAGTTCCCGTTTTAAAGCATTTCGGTTCGAACACCTTCGCGGGCCGGGATCATTCATCGGATTGAACCTGCGTCCCGGTGCTCGCGATTGTTTGGACGGGCGCTTTTGTCGGAAGCCTGAATTTATCGACCACCGGCAGGAGAACGATGATATAGGGAATCAATGTTTCGTCGCTTACGAAATGCTTGAAATAATTGATCGCCAGCGAAGATCCTGAGATCACAAGCAACAGCACAGTCTTCCACCATTGAACCTGCAGGTCATCATAATCATCGGCAAGAATCTCCATATCATCCTGGATGTTCTCCAACCGATCGCTAAATGATTGTTGCTTGCCCGGAATCGGGATCAATTCAAGGACGTACCACAGGTTGACCGCCAAATATAAGAACGACATGCCGACAAAGAAGACCGTAAGCGCGCTGAGATTTTCATCGCCGTGATGAAACCAGAAAATATTCGCGACCGTGGAAAAGGCAAATTTGGACGCCGCGATGCCGACCAGGACGCACAGGAACCAAATATAGAAATACACCTTCCAACCGTAGCTCCGATCGAATCCGGCAAAAGCATTGATAATCGGAATTGCGCTTAACACAGATAGAGCAATCAATGCCTGCGAATGAGTTGTGATGAGCGGCGTCTGCATCGCGATATAAAAGCCGACCAGTGTCCAGACCATCAGGATTTCCTTGTTGATCCGTTCCAAAACTTTCTCTTTAAAAAGGAGGGCGTATCCGACCGAGAAGGCACACGCGACGGCGAATAAATGAAATGAAATTCCGTAGTGCTGTTCATTTTTTATGGGAATCAAGCCAATCAACGAGCCGCCGCAAGAACCCAAAAGCCTCATAAAATCGGTTCGCTCGAATTGTCCAAGAAGCAGGAACACCGCCTGGGCAAGAATGCCGGCATAAAAGGGCCAAATTGCTTCCGAGTTCATCAGGACGCCAGGTTGCGTTGAATCTAGTGTGACCTTAAATTTCAGTCTATTACAAAATGAACCGGAATTTCGAATTCACAGCCCCTGGCTGGCTGTCTCACCTTAACCGTCAGTGCCCAAATTTCACATTAGATTGCAATGGATTCAAACTGCCCTTCGATGACAGGCCTTAAAACACAATGTAAAATCGGTCTCAATCCGTCGAACCAGACCTATGAAAAGGGCAACTGTCTCTCTCGCGATAATTTTCCAATCGATTGCGGTCATTTCCATCAGCGCGGCACAATCGACCGTCTATGACGATAATTTTGGAAATGACCGCGCCTTTTCATCCGGCTGCCTGAACATCAACGACATTAGCGGTCCCAGCGACAAATGGGCGTTTACCGCAAAGAGTGAACTGATTTCGACTGCTGCCGCGAGCGGAAAAGCGGACGAACCAGCCGGTTCATTTTCACCGGTAAGCCTTGTCAAGGCGGCTTTATCTTAATGGCGCAAAACATTTCAATTCGAAAAATCTTCTTTCTGTTGATTTTGACCTGCGGCCCGGCTGCCTGGGGCATGCCGGCTGATCAGGCAGCGACGGCGTGGGCCCGGGTGCCCGGCATCCTGGCGAATATCAAACCGCCGAAATTTCCCGATCGCGAATTTCCTGTTACCCGGTACGGCGCCGTGGGCGATGGTGTGACCGATTGCACCGGGGCGTTTCGTAAAGCGATTGATGAATGCAACCGCGCAGGCGGAGGAATTGTCGAAGTCACCGGCGGCACCTTTTTAACGGGCGCCATTCACCTCAAAAGCAACGTCGATCTTCGTGTGGAAAAGGGAGCAACGATCCGGTTCAGCCCTGATCCCGCGCATTACCTGCCCGTGGTCTTTGCGCGTTATGAAGGGACGGAGGTCATGAATTACTCCCCGCTCATCTACGCTTTCGAGCAGACAAATATTGCCATCAGCGGCGAAGGTACGCTGGATGGCCAGGGAACCAGTTGGCACTCATGGAAGTCGAGTGATGATCCCCGGCGGCTGGTCCAGGCCGCCAGCAGCGGTGTGCCGCCTGGCCAGCGGATTTTTGGGGCCGGACATCATCTGCGTCCGAATTTCGTCGTGCCGCTTGGTTGCCGAAACGTCCTGATCGAAGACGTCCATATTATCAATTCACCAATGTGGGTGTTGAATCCGGTCTTCTGTACAAACGTTACGGTTCGGGACGTAACCGTGGATACGAAAGGCCCAAACACGGACGGCTGTGATCCGGATTCCTGCACGGGCGTCCTGATCCGTAATTGTAATTTTAGCGACGGCGATGATTGCATCGCGATCAAATCCGGGCGCGACCGGGACGGCCAAAAAATAAACATTCCCTCCCGGGACATCATCATCCAAAACTGCATATTTCAGGCCGGCCACGGCGGGATTGGAATCGGCAGTGAAACTTCCGGCGGCGTCCGGAACGTGTTCGCGGAGCATTGCCATTTTGACAGTCCGGATTTAGAGATGGCGATTCGACTGAAGACCAATCCGGCGCGCGGCGGATATATCCGCGACGTTTACGTGCGTGACTGTGACGTTAAACAGGCGCAAATCGGAATTGATATGACCTTGAGATACGGCAGCAGCGGGGCAATTGACGGCGAGGCAATTCCAGTGATCCGGGACATCGACATCCGCAACACCACGTTTCAACATCTTACCAGGCAGCCGGTATTTATCCAGGGATGGTCGGAATCGGCCCCAATTTCGGATGTGTCCATCATTGATTGCCGATTTCTTCATGCTGCCAAAAGCAATTACGTGACGAATGCCACGGACATTGTAATGGACGGTTCCCGTTTTTAAGGAGCATGCCGCGGAACTATCCCGCGCCGGCCCGGCGCCGGTTTTATTGAATCCAATCCGACACCCATTCTGCGATGGCCCTGGCTTTGATGAGCATCACAATACCGGCGATGACCGGGATTGAATCCAACAGGACGCGAAGGATATTAAGCGGCGGCAGATGTTGCTTTTGGCCGTGCTGCGAAGCGGCATAAGGCATCAGATATTGCGTGAAATACATTCCGGCGTCCAGCAGGCCGATCACGATGATGCACACGGCCACCAACCGGACGAGGCCCAAAGCCCCGCGTTCTGAAGATTCCATGTCAGAGATTTTCGGGCGAGGGCGCCTTGAGAGCGGGATCCTGAGGATGCGCGCCCACTTCGCCCATGTATTGGGTGTTGCGACTGAATTTTAAATCCGCAGCCCGCGAATCGGCGCCGTCGGCGGAAACCGCCAAAGCCGGCAAATCATAATTGCCGTCCGGCAAAGCAAAGCGGAAGCTAAAGGAGCCGTCCTGGCGCAATTTAATCTGGTGTCCGCCAATGGTAACTTTGGCATCCGGTTCCGTCGCGCCGTAAATAATCAATTCGGCGTTGACGTTAAACCAGAAGCCCTTGGCCGGCATTCCGCCAAATGGACTGGAAAAACTGGAAATGCCCAGGGACGAAACGCCCAGCGAGGAGACCCCAAGCGACGAAGCAAGGCCAAAAGACGAAAGCTCCCGGGCCAACCGGCGGCGGACCAATTCCGTGATTTCCAATGAACCCATCCACACCCGCCGCGAATCATCGATCGCAATTATTTTTGCCAATGCCGTTTCCTGCTCCGGGGTCCAATTGGAAATCGGTTCACCATTGACCCGCGGCAGCGCCGGATGACCCGTACGACGCAATTCTTCGACTGCCTGCGCAAGCGGCCGGCTTTCGCGCACGGCAGCCTTGACGATGTCGAGAAGTTTTGAAAAGGGAAATTCAAAGGGAATCGTCGCAAATTCAGCATTGCCATTTTCCGAGACAGAATCAGGCGGAGTCACCGTGGCGCCCGAAGCGGCAACCCGCATCCAGCGTCCCACCGGCGAATAATAACCCAACTCGCCGGTATACGGATTTCCTGCCTTTTCCACGTGCGCAAACCAATGACGCGATTCCGGGTGCACGTGGATTTCATACAGCGGATGACCTTCAATTTTGCCGGCGTA
>DASYZW010000427.1:0-4159 GCA_035945915.1 Verrucomicrobiia bacterium
TCGGTATTCGGAACGACGCTTGAGAGCGGCGGATCGGACAGGTCGCAAAGCAACTCCTCATTGTCCACGCCAATGACCGCCACTTCATCCGGCACCGCGACGCCGGCCGAGCGGCAGGCGTTGAGCACCTGCTGGCCCCGCATGTCATTGCAGGCCATCAATCCGATCGGCCTGGGGAGCGCCGAAATCCATCGCTCCACGAGGTCGCCGTCTTTCAGCCCTTCCTCCTCATACTTCACCGTGCTGGATCGATGTCCTTTGCGGACTCCCTCAAAGACGTGGCATCTCAATCCCGCCCGCGCGACACTGTCCACAAAACTCTCGCGCCGTTCATCGGAATAATCCGCCCCGTTATAACCGCAAAAGCCAAAGTGCCGGAATCCGCGCTCCTGCAAATGTTCAAACGCCACCCGCGCCGAGGCCGCATTATCCGTGAGCACCGAAGGCAGCTTCATGTTCGATTCGGTGTTTCTCAGGAACACGGCCGGGATTTTAAGCTGGCGGATCACGTCGTTCAGTTCGCGGTTTTCCATGCGGCTGATGATCCCCTGGCCGCGCCAATTTTTCAGCCACGGCGGCATTTCAGCGCTAAAGCTCAGCTCCTGAAAAAAAATGGACCAGGGCCCATACTCGCGAATATACCGGGAAATCCCCAAGAGGGCCCCGCGGCCATACGCGCGCGACGACTCAACCAATAACGCAACTTGCGGACGGTTTGGCGGGGTGAGGAACTTCTTCATGAAGAACTGGATTCAGTAATAGCATTACCATAACAAAAAGCAAGAATATGGTCTTATGAGGGAGCACGTTTGAGTTGCGCCGCCGAACGCGGCGCGGACGACGCAGCGCGCCGTCCCTACCCGGCGGATGGCCGACGCGCCTGATTTTCAGAGCATCGACAGTTGTTCCGGACCGCCGGAGGGAGGCGAGTCGAGAACCGCGGCGGATTCGGGGTCGTCGAATTTCGGACTGTTCATTTTTGGATTGATCCAGGAGGACTTCAGCGATTCGGAAGAGGGGGTGACGCGTTTGTACGCATCGCCGTCGGGATTTAACCAGTCATCGTAAGCAGACACGGGGACGATGAAGGGCATGCGCGTATGAATCTTTTGGATGTATTCGTTGGCGGGGACGGTCATGATCAAATAAGTTTCGATGCTATCGCTAACGGAATAAAGGCCGGCGAAGCAGAACAGGCGTTGATCTTCAAATTCGAAACGAAGAGGCTGGCGGCGGCCGGCGTAATCGGTCCATTCATAAAAGCCGCTCGCGGGGACGAGACAGCGGCGCATCGAATACGCCTCGCGGAACGATGGTTTGTCCATGGACTCGAGTTGGGCGTTCAGGAGGGGCGCTTTGGTCCATTTGACTTGGAAGCCCCATCGCATGTCCCGGTTCGCCAACTTTCCATTTTCGATCAGGATGACGGGGGCGCTTTGGGTGGGCGCGATATTGAATCGCTCCATGAAATAGAGTTCGAGGCTGCCGAATTCGCGGGTGATGACGCGTTCCTGTTTTTTGGTCAGGGCGTAGCGGTTGCACATTGCCCAAATCTATCACGCGCGTTTAACGGCACAAACGGAATGCGCGGAGAAAACGGAATGCCGGCGGGATTCGCAGCCGGCGGCGCTGCCGATGGCAGTTTTCCCGGCTGACAATTTTATGGCCCCAGAATGAGGCCCATTGTTTGGCGGCAATGAGTTCTTCGGGTGTGGCGCCGATGACTTCGTATTGGCCGTCAGCAATTTTGACGATGGCCGCGCGGTTATGATGCTCGCTGGTTTTGACTTTCATAGCGGGCAAGATAACGAGGAGGGTTGGACAAATACGGTCCAACCTAAAATTGGCGGGCCCGGTGCGGTGAAAGCGGATCCGATTCAGCCGGGGCGATTCATGCGAAGTCTCTTTGCGCCGCCGGCGCGCCGGACACTTCGGGCGCATTAAGGAGACGTAATTCGATAAAATCGGCACGGAGAATTTGTCGCCAGTTGATCGAAAAATTCAAATTGTCCCGGGCCGCTTTGGGTTGCGGCGCCGTCCCATACCCAGGCCGCCAGATTGGTTGAAGCCCAAATGCTGTAGCCGGCATTGGCATTTGCGCTGAAGTTCAATTCGAGCTGGTTTCCATTTAAACCGCCGCCGGGCGAAACTGCGACGTTAATCGGGCCATTCAGACTTCCGGCAGCGGCCGAAACCAGGTTTGAGTTGGAGCCGACGGTGAAACTGCCCTGGAGAACATTCCCGCTGCTGAGCGTCAGATAGAGGTCAGGAACGACGCCGGCGCTGATGTCATTGGCCGGGCTGACTTGTTGATTGGCGTAGAGCAAATAACCGTTCGCCGTGCCGCCAGCCCGACAATCAAAGAGTTGTGAGGGATTAAATGCGAGCCGCAGACCGTCGCCCGCCGGGGTTGTGAGACTGGCCCAATTGCAATTATATTTCGTGGAATTGAAATCAAAGGCGTTGGGAATATCCATGTCCGTCACATCGACATTTGTCGAGTCCGGCGCAGCCGTGCCTGAGGCGCGCCCGATATCATCGTTCGGGTAAACGGTCCATCGCGCCGCCCGGCTCCATGAGAACTGATTGTCCGCGGACGGCATTTGGAATGTCCAACCGACCTCCTGGACCGGCCACGAAGGTCCGGTCCAGTGGAGCGAATACGAAAACAAGTTATTCGTGTAAGCCGCCTGGAGCGTCCCGAGGACTTGCGATCCATTGACTCCTCCCATGACTGTTGCAGACAATGAATTCAGTTGCGCCAGCGTCACGGCGCTGGCCGGCACTAAAACGACGCTGGTGAGCGTCGCCGGAAAACGCATGCTCTCGATCCAATACACGGGGTCGTTGTAATTGGTCTGCGTGACTAAATTGAATTGCGGAATTGGCAGCCCGGCCGGGAGATTCGTCGAGATCACCGAAGCCGTCGTATTCAATAACGCGAATTGATACGCGTAAACATCGTCGCCATCCGGATGCAGGAAATCCAGGCGCAGAGTATCCGCATAGGCCAGGGCATTGGCGGGCAGCAACAGCTGCGCGGCGCCATTACTTAAGGGCGGCATTTCGAGGTTCGTCGCGCCGGAGGCGATCGTCATGCCGTTTCGTTCCAATTGCCATTGGGTGGTTAAAAAGGAGAGATCAGTGAATGAATAGCGGTTTTGAATCGGGAACGAAACCTGTCCGGATGAAACCGCGAGCGAATTGCTGATTTGAACGGGCGAATAGATCATTTGCAATTCATACAGGTTCGGGCGGGCATTGCGGTATGCGTCGACCATTCCCTTCATTTTAAGGAGGCGAATATCGGTGGCCGGAAAATAGTAGAGCCGCTGGGCCGAATCGTTTGTATAGCTGGCGGCGGAATTGGGATCCTGGACCGCGCGATCCGACCATTCAAACGGGAAGGTGCCCGGGATCGTGTTGGAGGCGATACAGATATTCCAGACGCGTTGCATACACAGGCCCCAGTCCTCCCACATTCCGGCGTCCGCGCCCAGCCGCTCGTCCCAGGTGTTTGGATTCTCGAGGAAGATGAACGGATTTCCGGTCCTGGCGGCATTCGCCGCATCGGACTCCATTGCGGATATGCCCGGGTAATGGGCGTCTGACAGTTCCGTACCGTATTGCGAGGCGTTGAAGATCGAAACGAGCCGCGGACGGGTCGGGTCCATCTTATGCACCAAATTTGCGACGACCTGGAGATTATTTCCGGCGCTGTTCTCATTGCCGATGGCCCAAATCACCACGCTGGGATGATTCCGGTCGCGGCGAACGGTTTCCTGCGCGCGTTGCACGAATGCCGGCTCGAAATTGGCGGCGGGCGTCTCGGGGTTGCACCAGCAATACGGTAATTCGTCCGACACATACATCCCGACCTCATCCGCGGCATCGTACAGCGCGGAATCGTAAGGATAATGACACGTTCGGATGGCGTTTATGTTCGCCGCCTTCATCATTTTTAATTCGTTGTACCAGAAGCCCGGCGGTATCGCGCTGCCGTTGGTGGGCGTGGAATCGTGATCGCCGACGCCGGCGAATTTGACGGGGACGCCATTCAATAAGAGAACTCCGTTTGTGATCGTCAGTTGCCGGATGCCAATGCGATTCGTCACGGTTTCAATTACCTGCCCGCCGAGATTCTTTAATTGCACTGTCA
>DASYZW010000428.1:0-3868 GCA_035945915.1 Verrucomicrobiia bacterium
GTTATGACATACCAAGAAAAACGCAAAGCAAAGGCCGCTCTCAAAATTACCGCCGGAACGACGCGGTGCATAAGCGGCTGCCTGTTGATCCTCGGTCACGGCCTGCTGTCGATAGCAATCCGTTTGCCGGGAGCACAGTGCTCCATCGGTCGGGCGTTGATTCAGTCAGGCCAGCAAACCGTCAAGGACGGCGTTGCGGAGTGGAATCAGTGAAGCCCTGCGGCTTGTCCCACGCCAAACGGCTGAACCAGACGGTTCAGCCGTTTTTTCGTGTATTCCAAGGTGTCCCCCGAAGCGCCAAAAATGCCTTTGTAATTACCAACGTGCATTTTATACTGCCCCCAGGAACCTGATTTGGCCCATGCAGAAATTGACTTTCATAGACCTTTTTTGTGGATGCGGCGGTTTCAGCCTCGGTTTGGAACGGGCTGGCCTGTCGGGTCTTGCTGCCATTGATTTCAACGACGAGGCCATCGCCGTCTTCAAAAAAAATCTGGCCCAAATCCCCTATATCCTGAAAGAGGATGTTACCATGTTTGCGCCGAAGGATTTGGCGAAGTTAATTGAGGTTGACTCCGTTGATGTAATCGTGGGCGGCCCACCATGTCAGGGCTTCAGCACCGTGCGGCAGGTGGATGGAGCAAACCACGGCAAACGCCTTGTTGAAGATAAGCGCCGTTATTTATACCAGGAATTCCTGCGTTACGTGGACCATTTCCGCCCCAAGGTCTTTGTAATGGAAAACGTCCTTGGCATCCGTTCCGCGTCCGGCGGCGAATACTTCACGCGTGTTCAAAAGGAGGCGCGGGCCATTGGCTACCGCGTTCATGCCCAGGTTGAAGATTGCATTGAACTCGGACTGCCTCAAAAGCGCCGCCGTCAGCTTTTCATCGGAACGCGCCACGATCTGCCGGATTACTTCCGCCCGGAGATAAAGCCAGCACCTCGCGCCTATGACCACCCAACCCTGTGGCAGGCAATCGGCGACCTGCCGCCACTGAAAGCGGGCGAAGGCGAGGAAGAACGGGACTATGACATAATTCGGCGGAAGCAGCATGTTGCGCGTTTTGGCCGTCGCTACCTTTACCAGGTTCTGGAGGCACCGCTCGCCCCGAAGCTCACCGGCCACCGCGCAAGGCCACACAGCGAGCGCGATCTGCGGGATTTCGCCCTGTTACGAGAGGGTGAAAATTCCAAGGAGGCAATGGACCGTGGCGTGGAATTTGAATTTCCATACGACAAGGAAAACTTCAAGGACCGCTACACACGGCAGCATCGAAACGAATCGTGTTCAACCATTGTTGCCCACCTGAGCAAGGACGGTCTGATGTTCATTCATCCGACCCAGAACCGTTCACTTACCCCGCGTGAGGTTGCACGCGTTCAAAGCTTTCCAGACTGGTTTGAATTTCCCATCGCCCGAACCCATCAATTTCGCGTCATAGGCAACGCGGTGCCGCCACTTGTTGGCGAGGCAATCGGAATCGCAGTGAAGGACTACCTTGAAAAAGCCATGAAAAAATCAAAACAGATCAAATTCTTCATTGAACCCCTGCCACGGAATGACAACCAGGCGCTGGATTGGCTTATGCCGCTGGTTCGAGCCGCCGACAGCAAGGTCCTTCGCAAAGTGGCAAAGGATGATTTCAGACGCGGATGGTTCTCCATCGGCTTCCTTTATCCGGGACTCCATCCCGACGGAGCGCTGGATCATGGCAGAGAGGTGTCGAATGATGTCGAAAACCACGTGGAGGTTCGCAAAATTGAGCCGCGCCTTCTCGCCCCGTACTATGTAGAAAGTGGCTGGCCCGTGGCCCTTGCCCCGGTTGTAAAGGAGGCATGGCGGAGATACGAGGCCGATGAATTAAAGGATGATGAGTTTTATTGCAGCGAGGCTGTCGTCGCGGGGATGTGCCACAGAAATCCATGCCTGGCATCCGAAGTGCATTCTGAGCGGGAAAAAAGCTCCCCCTGAAGGCAAAGGTTTTTGGAAAAGGGCTTCCTGCAAGATATCAGGTCGCTCCGAAGAAGGGTTAGATCAACTTGCTGGATTGGATTTACGAATGAACACTTTTAAAAACATCGTTCAAGGACACACTGACATGGAGGCCGAGCTTCCACTGATTCATACCAGCCGTTGCGAGTTTTTGCCCGGCTTTACGGCTGCGCATACAATTGAGGCCCGGCACTGCGATGTCTTTGCAGAATCATTGATCTATCTGTTCTATGGACGTCCGGCTTATCGCTCAGAGCATGGAAAAGGCTACGGCGAAGCCATCTGTTTGTGTCCTATTTGCTTTGTTTTCAAACCAAATACCGTTTCTCAAACCGTTCATCGCGTATTCCCATGTGATTCAGGCGCGGTCGACGATTCAAGGTTCGAGCCTGAGATTCACGCGAGTGATTTGGATGATTTGGAATTGGAACCGACAATTGCAAGCGCCCAACGCCTGGTAAATCTGATCTTCTCGACGAACCGAAATTATTTTTACGGACAGGTGGAATTGCGAAGCGCGTTCGTAAATGGAACCCTCATCAAACGATACTGCGATTTGCTTGAGCGACCCGGGCCAGTTCCATTTGATGACCGTAAATCCGCGATAGAGATTCAGGCAAACCGCGCAATTTCCCTGAAGGATCAACTGATGTTCGTGGTACTCCCCCGTGAAATTCTGGAAGATAAAAACATTAGAGAGACCATCTCACGCGTCTGGAATTGCGATATCATCGAATACCCGACGTTCAATGGCGATGCGCCCAATTCCTATTACGCGGTTGTTCGCCACGAGGTCGCAAGACGTTTGGAAACTTCAGGAGGTTTATGAGTCAAAAATCCAAAGGTTTTTCATTGAAGGGAATTTACCGTCCCCGTGGCGGAGCACCCGGTTTCGGCATACCTGTTTTTGCCAATGGTGGCGAATTATTGGTTCAGGAGATCGGGGCCGACCGCAAGGTGGTCAAATTTCTGCGGTGCGACATCAACGCCGACTTGCTGAGAACCGGTGATTGGCAGTTCCAACAGAATCCCGGCGATGTGGCTCTTTCCGCTTTTGAAATGAATGACGGCCATATTGTCGTTGAAACCGTAATAAAGCTCAAACCCATCCTTGCAGCAAAGATTTCCGAATTCAAAGCGACGCCCTTTATTCTGCTCGATATTGCTGAATTTCTCGAAGACAGGCAACTTCAGTCGGAAGCCAGGAGGGCTTGCAACGTTGCGCTTGCCGAGGCGAAAGCGGAAGCGATTAAAAGCCCATCAGCGCCGCCGGCAGAGGAATTTTTTCTCAAATGCCTAAAACTTGGCCAGTCAATCGAGGAGGCATTCTCCGAAACCTTGGCGTTATTTGGTCCTGATGCTGCGAAAGCTGCGAGAGCCTCCGTCGCAAAACGCACAGGAAACATTTACGTTCTGCGTGATCCCCCAATCATCGTTGAGCATGGAATGGCGGAATGGTATCCCGGACCGTCAGAAGACGATGTCTTCTGGCCACCGTTGAAGCGCTATTTGATAAACAAAGGCTGGCTTGAGGCCATTGAAGACCTCGACAAATCCTCCACCATGGTTGTTTCACGATTGGCCCCGCCGGGTTTGGCGGACATACGCACGCGGGGACTGGTTGTAGGATATGTTCAGAGCGGCAAGACGGCCAATTTTACAGCCGTCATATCAAAAGCCGCTGACGTCAATTATCGGATGTTCGTGGTATTGTCCGGGCTTACAAACTCACTTCGTAATCAGACGCAGGCGCGCCTAGAAGCTGAGCTGAGAGACCTCAACCCTGCAAAATGGCTTACGCTTACTCAAGGAGACCAGGATTTCAACGGCAAAATGCCTGTGAACGTGGATTATGCGCTTTCTCCCGGCCCG
>DASYZW010000429.1:0-6598 GCA_035945915.1 Verrucomicrobiia bacterium
TGTGCCGGTGCTGGACTCCGGCGCGCGCGGCGCAACGATCACATTCGTCCAACACCAAATTGGCGACCTCTTGCTTTCCTGGGAGAATGAAGCCTTCGTGGCCGAAAAAACCGTGGGCAAAGGCCAATTTCAAATCGTCACACCTTCACTAAGCATTGTGGCTGAACCCACCGTGGCTGTTTTGGATAAAGTCGCCGCGCAACACGGCACGGTCAACGTTGCCCGGGCGTACCTGGCCTATTTGTATTCAGATGAGGGCCAGGAACTCGCCGCCAAAAATTTCTATCGGCCGGGAAACCAGCGGATCGCCGCAAAATATATCAATCAATTCCCCGCGTTGAAACTGGTCACCGTTGAGGAGGAATTCGGGGGCTGGCAGAAGGCGCAGCAAACGCACTTTGCCGACGGAGGAACCTTTGACCAGATTTATCAACAATGATTAATCGTTGCAGCGGAGGACGTTCGCCAAATGTTTGCAGTCATAAACCGCCGCGGTTTAATTTTACTGAACGATTTATCATTTAATTTAATATCAGGCGCGGTTCGAACAGAATATGTCACTGTCACGCAAGAGAAAGGTGTTGCCGGGCTTTCATTTGACGCTCGGCTTCGCGCTGCTTTATCTCTGTCTCATTGTCCTGGTTCCGCTGGCTGCGACGTTCGCCAAACTGGGCGGGTTGACGTGGCCGCAATTCTGGCATGCCGTCGCGTCGCCAGTCACCCTCGCCGCATATCGCTTGAGTTTTGGCGCTTCATTTTTGGCCGCCCTGGTTAATTCCGTTTTCGGATTATTGGTGGCATGGGTCCTGGTGCGCTATGAGTTCTGGGGAAAGCGATTGATGGATGCGTTGGTGGACCTGCCATTTGCGTTGCCGACCGCCGTGGCGGGAATCACGCTGGCCACTCTCTACGCGGAAAACGGCTGGATTGGCCGGTGGCTCGCACCCTTCGGCATCAAAGTGTCCTATACGTCGATCGGCGTGTTCGTGGCCTTGACCTTTGTGGGCCTGCCCTTCGTCGTGCGCACCCTGCAGCCGTTGCTCGATGATTTTGACCTCGAAATTGAGGAAGCCGCCGCCAGCCTCGGGGCGACCCGCTTCAAAACCTTTTTTCGCGTCATTTTGCCGATGATTTTTCCAGGATTATTGACCGGCTTTGCCCTTGCTTTTGCGCGCGCGCTGGGCGAATACGGGTCAGTGGTTTTTATTTCCAGCAATATTCCGTTCAAAACCCAGATCGTCCCGGTTCTCATTATGAGCAAGCTGGAAGAATTTGACTACGGCGGCGCCACGGCATTGGCCGTCGTGATGCTGGCGGTCTCATTCCTGTTGCTGCTGGCCATCAATGGACTGCAAACCTGGAGCATGCGGCACCAACAACAGGCGTAATCCAGATGACAACGCTCCATCCAACTCCGACACGCCATCGGCGACCGACGACCGAGCCGGCGGTTGTGCGATGGTTCCTCATTGCCGTTGCGCTCATTTTCATGGGCCTGTTCCTGGTCATTCCCCTGGTGTCCGTCTTTACGCAGGCATTTTCCAATGGGCTCGGCTATTACCTCCACACCCTGACCACTCACAATACCTTAAGCGCCATTAAATTGACCTGCATCGCCGCGGGCATCTCGGTGCCGTTAAACTGCGCTTTTGGCGTCGCCGCGGCGTGGGCCATCGCTAAGTTCGATTTCTTTGGCAAAAACATTTTAACGACCCTCATTGATATACCCTTTTGCGTGTCACCGGTCATTGCCGGCTTCGTTTTCGTCCTGGTATTCGGCAGGCAAGGGTGGTTTGGGCCGTGGTTTTTGAGCCACGGAATTCGGGTGATCTTCGCCGTGCCGGGAATTGTCCTGGCAACCACGTTTGTAACCTTTCCCTTTGTCGCCCGTGAATTGATACCACTTATGCAATCGCAAGGACGTTCCGCGGAAGAGGCTGCGCGAACGCTGGGTGCGCGCGGCTGGCAGGTGTTCCTGCGCGTGACGCTGCCGAATATCAAATGGGGCCTGCTCTATGGCGTGATTTTGTGCAATGCGCGGGCCATTGGCGAATTCGGCGCCGTCTCCGTCGTCAGCGGCCACATCGAAGGCCAGAATACGATGACTCTGCATGTGCAGGCGCTCTACGAAAATTACGATCAAACCGGCGCATTCGCCGTCGCCTCCCTCATGACCCTCCTGGCGCTGCTGACGATCGGGCTTAAAGAATGGGTGGAACGCAAAAGCACTGCCACCCAAATCAGGGGAGCCACACTATGAGCGTCGAAGTCCGCCATGTTTTCAAAAAATTCGAGATGGGCGCGTCGGCCCTCAACGACGTTAATCTCAAGGTCGAATCCGGGGAACTCGTCGCTTTATTGGGACCGTCCGGTTCGGGAAAGACCACCCTGCTGCGAATCATCGGCGGCCTGGAATTTCCGGACAACCAGGATGCGCAGGTTTTGTTCTATGGCAAAGACGTGACCGGGTTGGCGGCGCACAGACGGGAGGCAGGGTTTGCCTTTCAACATTATGCCCTGTTCCGGCACCTGACGGTTTTCGAGAACATCGCGTTTGGCCTGCGTGTGCGCCCGTTTTGGCGGCGGCCAAAGGAGGCCAAAATTCGTGAGCGCGTCGGAAACCTTTTGAAACTTATCCAGCTTGAAGGGCTGGCAAAACGATTTCCCTCCCAGCTTTCAGGGGGTCAACGGCAACGTGTGGCGCTGGCCCGCGCGCTGGCGGTCGAACCCAAGGTGCTATTGCTCGATGAACCGTTCGGCGCGCTCGACGCCAAAGTTCGCAAGGAGTTGCGCCACTGGCTTCGCACCTTGCACGAGGAAATCCATGTCACAACCCTGTTCGTGACCCACGACCAGGAGGAAGCCCTGGAAGTGGCAGGTCGCGTGGCCATCCTGCGCGAAGGCCGAATCGAACAGATCGGCACGCCGGAAGAAATTTACGATCACCCGGCTACGCCGTTTGTCTATGATTTTCTGGGGAACGTCAACTCATTCAAAGGCCGGGTGCGCGACGGGACCATGGAAATCGGCGACTCGAAGTTCTTCGCCCCCGGCATTTCGGGCGAAAACGGGTTAATCGCAACCGCGTTTGTGCGACCGCATGACGTGCGGGTCACACGTGAACCGGCCAATCCCACCGCGTTTCCTGCGAGCGTTGTGCGCTTTCATGTGATTGGTCCATTGGCGCATTTGGAACTCCAACGCACGGACAACGGTGAGACCTTTACCGCGCAACTGAGCAAAGAACGATTGCATGAGTTAAACCCGCACCCGGGCGAGCGGGTCTTTGTGGAATTACACAACGTAAAGGTTTTTCCGGAGGATTATTCGATCTAGGGGGCGTGCTTCACGCGGCGGCGGGGGAGCCCATAATGAGATTGGATGGCGCATTCCAAGCCCCCAGTCAAACCTAGGCCGGCTGAAGTGTCTCTTTTGCCTTGCGGTCGATTTTTTCGGTTATCTCTTTGCCCGGGGCGCCGTTGTCGCTCCCATTTCCGTTCCAACGCTCGCCGTAGCGTTCATTGTAGACAAATTCCCCGAGTGCCAGACGTCCGCCGTAAGGTTTATCGGGTTCTTTGGCAAAGCCGATGGCCAGCAGGGCGATTACTTCGGCATTATCCGGCAAATTAAATTCCCGTTTGACGGCTTCAGAATCGAATCCTTCCATGGGGGCGGTATCCAATCCGTATGTTTCCGCCAGCAACATCATGGTGGTGAACGCGATCATCGTATGACGATTGAGCCAGACCGGCTGGGGAATTCCCTTTTCCAGAAAATCCGACGCTTGCTTTTTAATTTCAGGGACTTTTTCCGGCTGTCCCATGCCGCGCCGTGCGCCTTCCTGGAAAATGGCGTCGATGTAGTTCTTCCAATCATCCCGGATGGCAAAGGCAATAATAACGACCGGGGCTTCGCCCACTTTTGCCTGGTTGTACGCCGCCTTTTTCAACCGCTCGCGGTTTTCCTTCTCGCGCACCAGGACAAAGCGCCACGGCTGAAGGTTGTAGCCTGACGGCGCCTGCGCCCCCAGTTCCAGGATGGCTTTGAGGTATTCATCCGGCACGGGGTCGGGCTTGAAATGGGACGTCGCCCGTCGCTCCAACAACGCCTGGGTCAATGGCTTGATCGGCCGTCCATCCGGGCAATGCTCCGGAAAGCCCGTCGGTTTATCTCGAAACATGGTTTTCATGAATGTGATTTCGCCGGCCGGTGAAACACCGACCTCAATTCCTCCCTGGCGTTTGCAAGGATATGTTTTTGACGCTGCGCCAGACCGGCGCCGGCTCGATTGATATAGAAATTGAGCATGGACATCGCCGATCGATAAGGATTCGCCTTGCGGCGATGACTGCGCGTGGCCGAACGCTTGAGTGAAAGGGCAATCTTATGCGGGTCAGTCAATTTAAAGACTCCACGGTCCAAATCCAAAGCGTTACTGCGAAGCGTCACGCCGGCGGACCATTTGGGGCCGTGTTTTTTGGCGTTCATACCGGATGAAATTAATAGCGCTTGAAAAATTGCACCTGCCGCTCGTGTCGTTTGGCTTGTTCCAAAGTTTGAAATGTGCCCAGATTCCGGCGTTCGCCGGTCTCGGAATTCCGTTTGCGTGAATAAAGACGATAACCGCCATTTCGTAATTTGCGTATCATAGATGCCTCCGCTGTTTGCTTTAGCCCAAATCATGCCACAGGGTCGATGCTCAAAACCCGGCTTGAAGATGCAGAATGCAATTCCAGCACGCACGATTCGTGCAAATCGGCAACCGGGATGCCGATCGTTAAAATGTTGAAACGGAGAGGCTGGCGGAAGCGATCGTAAATCGGAAATACAGAAACAAGCCCTTTACACCCTAATTGAACCGCGTTACAGTCGCTCTATGGCTGCCGAATACGACGCCACAGAATTTATTGACACTGATTTTCGGGCGCACAAATCGCCCGGAACCGGCGATCCATTCCGTGCGCCCACCCGCGAGGAAGTGGACCGAAAAGTTGTCGAAGCCCAGCAAAAACTCGCTGAATTGAAGCGCGCACAGGAGGAACTCGAACGCGAACGCTCGTCGCTCGAGGAATTGCGCCGTCGCCAGCTTGAATTTCAAAATGGCCGGCAGGAAATTGTGCAGAATCTAACGCGCGGGCTGGGTCTCCTGGAAGAAGCTGAATTCAACGCCCGGCGCGAGGGCGAACAGATGGCCAAAACGATCGCCGATTTCCGCGAAGTCCTGTCAAAAGTGGAAGCCATTCGCGAGGATCAATGGAGCAAGGAGACGTTCAATGTGGAACTGACGCGCGCGCTGACGGCCGTTGAAAACGCCCGCATGGAATGGAACTCTGCCCGGCTGAAAATTCCCGCCCTGGCCGGGGAAAGCGCAAAAAAGCCAGAGACCCCTGTCGTTTCCGCGCCCGCTCCGCTGCCGTTTGCAAATTTGAGCTTCTGGCAACTGTGCCGGTTTGGTTTGGCAATGACCTGGCCGTTTCTGCTGGTTGGCCTGGGCGTGATCGGACTCCTCATCGCTTTGTTGACGTCGCGCCGTTGACTTCCTATGGCGGCCGCGAAGAAAAAGGGAAGCAAAGATGCGGTCAATGACCCCATCTCCGAACGCGAGCGCGCCTTAAACGATCAAATTTCCTCGCTCGAGGCGCAGATCAAGAAACTGGATTCCCAGCTTCAGCAGGCCCCGGCGCCGAGGCTGCGCTCCACCGCGATCCCGCATGGCGGCACCGTTTCCCGAAAGGCGGAAGTTCCGCCATCTCCGCCACCCAAACCTCCCGCCGCAGCCGAGCCGGTATTTGAGGAGATAAAGACTTTAAAACCCGCCGACGAAACCGAGCCAGCCGACCGCTTTAACGAACTGGGCGTCCGCAAATACGATTTTCCCGCGCTGCTGCAGAAAATCCGGGACATTTTCAAACGTCCCACGACGAGCAATCCCCGCCTGGTCAACTACCTTGCGGCGGGCGGCGTCCATGGGCTGCGACCGTTGCGCTATGAAAAGCGCGTTGCTCGAAACCGGTTTATTTTATTCACGATATTTTTGTTGATCGTGCTGCTGGGGACGTTGCTTGCTTTTGTGCACATTCGATGAAATCGCAAACTGTCGCTATTGCCATCTCGACCCGTGACGGGGATTTTCTCGCGCATTATTCGCCGCGCGGACTGGCGGAACTCGACTTCCCCGACCGGAAGCAATCGCGGGCTTTAACAAAGGGCGATGGCATTCCGCGTGAAATCCGCGAATGGCACAAGTTGACGGAGCAAGCTTTGAACCGGCTTCTGGCGGGGGAAAAGCGGGTGACATTTCCGCCCCTTGATCTTGGCGGAACGGAATTTCAAAAGAGTGTCTGGCGCGAGATGCTTAAGATTGCATCCGGCAAAACCAAAAGCTACGGCGAGATTGCCGAGGCGATAGGCAAACCCGGCGCGGTCCGGGCCGTGGGCGGCGCGTGCGGGGCCAATCGCATTCCGGTGTTTGTGCCGTGCCACCGTGTGCTGGCCGCGAACAAAAAAATCGGAGGCTTTTCCGGCGGGCTCCAAAGGAAACGCCGGCTGCTCGAACGCGAAGGAGTTATGGTTTAGCTACGCTGCTGCCCCGCCGGGC
>DASYZW010000430.1:0-10868 GCA_035945915.1 Verrucomicrobiia bacterium
CCCAAAAGCCGCGGCCGGAAATACTTATCCCGGCGCGGTTTGTCCGCATGGCATGGTTGCCTGGAGTCCGGATACCACGCAAATTGCAAGAAATGCCAGCGGTTATGCCTATTATGACCCGTCAATCCTTGATTTTAGTCTCACACACTTCAGCGGCCGCGCCGTCATGTACCTGATGGATTTTCCATTTATGCCGGTGGTCCAACGCACCGCCGCGTCGCCGGGCAAAAACTGGGCGCCATTTGCCGCCGCGTACTCCCATACAAATGAAATTGCCGTCCCGGGTTACTATCGCGTGAAGCTCGACAATGGCATCAACGTCGAATTAACGGCAACTCCGCGGACCGGTATGGCGCGCTTGACCTTTCCGCCATCATCCTCTTCCTCCTCGATTCTCATTCGCGCTTCCAGCATCAATTCCGACCGCGGCTCGATTTCCATTAAAGATGATGAAGTCGCCGGCGCCTGCGACGATACCATCGGCGGAAAGCAACGTTCGTTTAAAATCTATTTCGTCGCTGAGTTTGATCGTCCCTTTAAAAGCGCCAGGACATGGCTCGGGGACGCGATTCATGACGCGGGCTCCGCGCAAAAAGTTTCCGGGAACAATTGCGGCGCTATTTTAGCGTTTGACACGACGACCAGCCGGGTGGTGCAGGCGCGTGTGGGCATTTCCTTTGTGAGCCTCCAAAATGCCAGGGAAAATTTGAAACAGGAAAATCCAGCTTGGGATTTCGATGCCAGCCGACGCGCCGCGGACGCGCTTTGGAACAGCGAGTTGGGCAGAATCCAGGTTGAAGGCGGGACACCCCGCGAAAAGCAGTCGTTTTATACTTCGTTATATCACTCCTTCATCCACCCGAGCTTTTTGGACGACGTTAACGGCCAATATCCGGGCATGGACGAAAAAATTCACCAGGTCCAACCGGGCCATCATCAGTATCAAAACATCACCGCCTGGGACCAATACCGGTCTTTGGCGCCGCTCATTTCCATTTTATCGCCCTCCGCGATGAGTGACATTGCCCGGTCACTGGTCAATGATGCTCAACAGGACGCAGCCCTTCGCCCGGGCGGCGGCGGCCTGCCCCGATGGGAACAGGTCAATCGTAATTCCGCCGGCATGGTCGGCGACGGCGACGATGCCATTATCGCCTCGGCGTACGCTTTCGGAGCCACGAATTTCGACACACGCGCCGCGCTGACGGCCATGGATAAAGGCGGATCGCAGCCGGGCACCACTTCGGACGGCTTCGAAGTCCGGCGCGGTCTCAACGATTACTTAAAACTCGGTTACGTGCCCGGGGCTGTCTCCGTCACGCTGGAATATTGCAATGATGATTTCGCTCTTGCTCAATATGCAAAGGCGCTCGGCGACCGGGAAAAATATATCCAATACCGGAACCGGGCGCAAAATTGGTCGAACCTTTACGACGATTCCACAGGTCTGCTGCGTCCGCGCGATGCGGATGGCTCGTGGTTTGAAAATTTTTCGCCCACGGCGAAAAAAGGATACGTGGAGGGAACTCCGGCGCAATATGTCTGGATGGTCAATTTTAATTTAGCCGGGCTGATTGCGAAAATGGGTGGAAACGAAAAAGCCGTGAGCCGCCTGGATCAATTTTTCAGCCGGCTAAATTCCGGATTTGCCGGCGCAACCGCCTATCTGGGCAATGAACCGTGCGAAGAAACACCATGGATTTACGACTTTGCCGGAGCCCCCGCCCGGACCCAAAAGGTCGTCCGCCGTATCCAGGGCGAACTGTTCGTGGCTGACCCTCGCGGCATTCCGGGAAACGACGATGCCGGCGCGCTGTCATCCTGGAACGTTTTTTCACAGCTCGGACTGTATCCGGAGATCCCCGGCGTGGCCGGCTTTGTCATCGGCAGCCCCGTCTTTCCAAAGACAACTATCCATCTGGAAAATGGCGCAACCATTCAAATCATCGGCCATAATGCCGCGGAGCAAAACTGTTACGTCCAAAACCTAACCGTAAACGGCAGCAACTACGACCGGCTCTGGCTCCCATGGTCGGCCTTATCTCAAGGCGGCGCCCTCGATTTCGATTTGAGCGACAAACCTTCAACCTGGGGAACGGGCGCCAACGCCGCGCCGCCATCATTTAATCTTCAGGAAAATTGAGATACCCTTTCCCACGTCGCCGCCCTCGGCGCTCCTCTGGCGGCTAAATTGACCTTGCTACTGTCCCATTCCGATTGTTACATTATCGTTTCAACGCGACCGCCGTCCGGGCGGTTTTTTTATCTTAACATAGTTTAATGTGAAAATTTTTAGCGGCACAGCCAATCAACCCTTGGCCAAAGCCATTTGCAAATCCATCGGAATGGACGTTGGCAAATGCACCATCAAACCGTTTCCCGATGGCGAAACCTTCGTCAAAATCGAGGAAAATGTCCGCGGTGAGGAGGTCTTTGTCGTCCAACCGACTTCGCCTCCCACTAACCATAACCTGATGGAGTTGTTTATTATGATTGATGCTTTGCGCCGCGCCAGCGCCAAGCGAATCACCACCGTCCTCCCGTTCTATGGTTACGCCCGGCAGGACCGCAAAGACCAGCCTCGCGTTCCGATCACTGCCAAACTCGTCGCCAACCTCCTGGTCGCCGCCGGCGCCAATCGCATTCTGACCATGGATTTGCATGCCCAGCAAATCCAGGGCTTCTTTGATATCCCCGTCGATCATCTGTATGCGGCGCCGGTTATGTATGACTATTTGAAGAAAAAGAACCTCACGGACCTTGTCGTGGTCAGCCCGGATACGGGCGGATTGAAGATGGCCCACGCGTACTCCCAGGTGCTCGCCGCCGGCCTGGCGATTGTGGCCAAACGGCGAAAAAGCGCCACCGAAGTTGAAAGCCTGGCAGTCATCGGCGACATTAAAGGCAAAAATATTTTGCTCGTTGATGACCTCACCGAGACCGCCGGGACCCTGACTGAGGCGGCCAGTTTATTAAAGAAAAAGGGGGCAAAACAGATTTTGGCCTGTGTTTCCCACGCTATTTTAGGGGAAACGGGCATCGAAAGATTGCGAAAATCCAGTATTGACGAATTGATAACAACTGATACAGTCCAACGCCCCGATATTGACGGTGTGAAAATAACCACGCTGTCCGTGGCGGGTCTGTTGGGCGAAGCCATCAAACGAATTAATAGCAATTCGTCGGTCAATTCGCTTTTCGAGTTTAAAGGCGGGCGCACCAGTTAGCGCCCGCGCAACAATTTAATAAAAATGAAATCAGTTCCGTTGAAAGCATTCCCGCGGGTGCAAACGCGCCGCGGCCCCGTCAAACAATTGCGCTCCAATGGCCGCGTCCCCGCGGTCATCTACGGACGCCAGACAACCCCGCAAAACCTCGAAATCAGCGCCCGCGAAATCGGCGACCTCATCGAGCATCACCTCTCCGAGAACCTCCTGGTCGACCTGTCCATCGAGAACGATTCCCGCGCCAAGCGCCTCGCCCTCGTGCAGGAAATCCAGCATCATCCCATCGACGGCAAAATCGTCCACGTGGATTTTCATGAAGTGGCCGAAGACGAAAAAGTGACCGTGCAGGTCCCGGTCGAAACCGTCGGCGAAGCCGCCGGCGTCAAGAACAGCGGCGGTGTCCTGGAACACGTTTTATTCAAGTTAAAGGTCCGTTGCCTGCCGAAGGACTTGCCCGAGCAAATCATCGTGGACGTTACCGCCCTCGAAATCGGCAAGACGATCCATATCGGCGAGGTTGCCGCCCCGCAAGGCGTCGAGCTTTTAGGTGATAAGAAGATTCCCGTGGTTTCCGTGGCCGCGCCGCGAGCCGAAGAAGAAGTCGTAGCGGCGGAAGGCGAAGCCAAGGCTGCCGGCGACGTCGAAATGACGAAGGAGAAGAAGGAAGAAGGCGCCGAGGGCGAAGCCAAGGGTGGCGAGAAAGCCCCCGCCAAGGCCGAAGCGAAAGGGGAAAAGGGCGCCGAGAAAAAGCCCGAGGCCAAGCCGGAAGCCAAAGCCGAGAAAAAGAAATAACCGGGCGCATCGCCCGCCCGGCGTTCCGCTCAGATGGAAAACACCTTTCTCATCGTGGGCCTGGGAAATCCGGGTGCGGAATACGCGAATACGCGCCACAATGCCGGCTTTTTGCTGGTCGAGAAACTGGCCGCCCGGTGGAAATGCGATTGGGCGAACGAAAAGAAGTTTCACGCCAGCGTGGCCCGGGGCGTATTCCAAAGCCGGCGGGTCTATTTGTGCGAGCCCCGCACATTTATGAACGCGAGCGGCGAGGCGGTCGGCGCCGCGATGAATTTTTATCAGTTGCCCCTGGCGCAATTGATTGTGGTCTCGGACGACGCGGACCTGCCGTTGGGCGCCCTCCGGCTGCGGCCCGGGGGCAGCAGTGGCGGACACCACGGATTGGAGTCCATCGAGCGCCATGTCGCCTCGCGCGATTTTGCGCGGCTCAAAATTGGCATTGGACGAAAAGACGGTTTGCGCCAGATTACAAACCATGTCCTGGGCCGGTTTGATTCCGGCGAAAAAGAATTGTTGGAAAAAGTTTTGGACCGCGCCGCTGCGCAGGTGGAAACCTGGCTGGACGCGGGAATTGAAAAAGCAATGCAGTTAAATGGAAATGTTGACGTGCCGAAGCAGTAAAAAGCGCTTCAACAAACGAAAAAATGAAACGATACGAAGGATTGTTCATATTGAACACAGCGGGACGCGAAGACGGCCTCAAGGATACCCTTGACCGGATCTCCGCGGAAATTTCAGCCGCCGGCGGCAAGGTTGAAACCGTGCAAAAGATGGACCGCAAACATTTCGCCCGGGTCAGCGATAAAAAACACACCGCCGGCTTTTACGCAAACGTGATTTTTAACGGCACGCCCGCAATCATCACGCAGTTGAACACGAAGTTCGCGCTCAACGAGGACGTCTTTCGTGTCATGTTCACCGCGTCGCCGGAACCAAAGCCGGCCAAATAATTCTCCACCCTTTACCGAACATGGCCAGCTTTAACAAAGTGATTCTCGTGGGAAATCTGACCCGGGACCCGGAATTGCGCTATACGCCCAAAGGCACTGCTGTCGCGCGCATCACGCTGGCCGTCAATCGCACGTTCTCCAGCGGGGAAGGCGGCGAAAAGAAAGAGGAAGTCAGCTTTGTAGACGTGGATGTCTGGGGCCGCCAGGCCGAAGTGATTTCCCAGTACATGAAAAAAGGGCGTCCCTTGCTCGTCGAAGGGCGCCTCAAGCAGGACACCTGGGAAGACAAAAACACGAAGCAAAAGCAGAGCAAATTGAAAGTGGTCCTGGAAACCTTCTCATTCCTCGATTCGGGTAATCGGGGCAGTGATGGCGCCGCACCCGCCCGGCCTGCTGCCGCTCCCGCCGCATCCGCGCCGGAATCTCACGATGCCGAGCCGCCGCAGGACGACGACGTTCCCTTTTAATCCAACTTTTCCTTATTAACCGCTTTCTGTTACCGTTTTATGAAGACTGAAGTAATTCTCACGCACAATATCGTCGGCCTGGGCGCTGAATCCGATCAGGTCAAGGTCGCCCCGGGTTTCGCCCGCAATTACCTTTTCCCGCAACGCCTGGCCATACCGCTTACGCAGGCCAATCGCCGTCATATCGAAGCGCTCAAGCGCAAACGCGCCGAGCGCGAAGCCCATGAATTCAACACCATGAGCGAACTGGCCAAGGGCGTCCAGAAACTGATCTGCGTCATCAAGGTCAAGACCGGCGACGATGGCAAGATGTTCGGCTCAGTCACAGCGGGCATGATTGCCGACGAATTGAAGCATCAATTCGACATCACCTTGGACAAAAGGAAAATCCATCTGGAACACCCCATCAAGGCGCTGGGCGAGTATGAGATCGATCTTCATCTGCATCACGACGTCAAGAGCACGCTCAAAGTCCAGATCCAAAGCCTGACACCGCTTGCCGCCCCTGCCACCCCGGCTCCCGAAACCAAATCTGAAGATTCCAGGAAACCCAGGACGGAAAAGCGCGGCCATGGTAAACACGCTGACGCTGAAAAGGCCGAAGCCGCTCCCGAAGGCAAAGAGAAAAAATCGCACGCCAAAGAATCCCACGCCGCCAAAGGCGAAAAACACGCAAAAGCCAGGCACGAGAAGCCTGAGAAGAAAAGCAAGGCTGAGTAAAAAAGCTCTTAACGACCAAAGCAGGATTCGGACTGTATCGGATTCTGCTTTTCCTTCTCTAAGAATAGCGTCGCGCCTCGGAAAGCATTTCGGCTCCGAATTTAGCGCAATAATGCTCGGCGTTGAGGTCTATTTATTGAACCTGTTTTAAACGGCATTTAGCGCCTCTGCCGCATTTTCGAGTCCCCCTTAAGGGATGAGGCAATTGCTCACGGATAAATCAACCGATAAAACACGCTTCCGTTCGCGGGAGAGAAGGGAATAGCCACCGCGTCAGTCGAGGCCGATGTACTGAGGATGGTCCAGTTTGTGGATATGCCCTCGCCGGGCGAATTTGTCTGCGCTTCCAATTCCCAGCCGATATGATCGGCCGGCCAGGATAATTGCAGCGACCCGTTCGCGTCAGAAAATCCAAGGCTCGGTGAATTTGTGGCTGTTCCCACGTAGACACCCACAGCGGGCGAAGCCGCAGTGCTGCTGCCGTTATAAACCACATCGGCCGTAAGCGAATAATTGCCTGCCGGCGCATTCGTCCATGTGTACGTATAAGGCGGCAAAGTGGTTTGGCCGAGCAGGGTTGAGCCCTGGTAGAATTGCACGGCCGAAATCGTTTGGGCATTGGTCGCCACGCTGGCGGCAAGCGAGATATCCGACCCAGGGGTAAAGAATTGGCCGTTTGCCGGTGACGTCAGCGTAACCGATGGAATCGGGGTGATGCGTCCGTAGGCATAAATGTTGTAAATTTGCGATTGCGTCAACGCCTGGTTGTAAACGCGGACATCGTTAAGAAATGCATCGAGATAATCCGTAACGGCCGTCGGATAACCAAATCCGATTGTGCTGGCATTCAACCGGGCCGTTGTGGACAGGGACGCCGCCAGCACCCCGTTCGTGTACAAAGAGACGCCCGCGCTGGTTTCGACAAACGCAAGATGCACCCACGAATTTACCGGGCTCTCATAATTCAATTCGTAATCCGCTACGCCGTAGTGGGTATAACCTGCGTGGCTTGAATCGTTGGCCTGTTCCAGCTTTATCGCGTAGGTTGAGCCGCCGAGCAGCACTGATGAATTTTTTGTTCCCCACCGATTGACCCACATCGTCGCGGTCCAGTTGGCCGTAATCGTAAATGGAGAATTAATCGCAATATCCCCGTAATTGGTCCCGTCAAAATAGGCGCCCGTGCCCGCGTGACCCGCGTTGGTCCATGTCACCCCTGCGCCAAGGGTGCCCTTGTATCCATTCCCGGAATAATCATATGCCACGCTGCCCGTGCCTTCATTCAACAGCCACCAGGCCATCGGCTGAATCGAATCTGTTGGCGGAACGTAAAAGACTGTCAGCGTGGCCGGCGAACTGGAAACGCTGCCATACGTGCCGCTCACAACAACCGAATACGTCGCGCTGCTGGCGGTCGTGACGTTGTTGAGCGTCAGTATGGCCGAATTTGCCCCGTTCACGGTCGCGGAATTTGAAAGCGGATGCCCGTTTTCCTCCCACTGATAGGTCACCGGGGCAGGACCGGCCGTGACGCTGAACGAAACCGTCGAACCCTGCAAACAACTCTGGCTAATCGGCTGGTTCGTAATCGCCGGAGGCGCGTAAACGGTTAAAATCGCGTTCGAACTCAGCGTGTCGCCCAGCGGACTGCTGATCAGCACGGAATAAGTTCCCGCGTTGGCCGATTGCGCAGCCGTTAGTGAATAAATCGAACTCGTCGCGCCGGGAATGTTCGAACCATTAAATCGCCATTGATAATACAATGCGGATTGTCCGCTGGCAGTCACTCTAAAGCTAGCCGGGTTGCCGGCCATCACCGCCTGGCTTTGCGGCTGGGATGAAATCGAAGGCGGCTGATCGGTGATCATTGAACCGGAGCGAATCGTATCGTTCGCCGAATCGGCCACGAAAAGATTTCCGCCACTCACGGTCATGCCGGCGGGATAACTAAATCGCGCCCCAATGCCTGGCCCGTCTTGACTGCCGCTTGCGCCCGGCCAGCCCGCGATCGTCGTCACGATCCAGTTCGTCCCCGAAGGCGTCACTTGCCGGATCGAATCATTGCCCGCGTCAGCCACATACACCGTGTCGCCGCTGCCAATCGCGACGCCCTCCGGATCAAAAAACGTCGCTGTGTTATTCGTCCCATCGAGATCCCCGAAAACCCGCGCTAATCCCGCAATCGTCGTGACCATGCCCGAAGGCGTGATTTCGCGGATCGTTTGGTTGAACATGTCTGCGACAAATAGATTCCCGCTGCCATCGACCGCCAGTCCGGCGGGACGATCAAATTGCGCTACGCCGTTCGTTCCATCGGCGCTGCCAAAATTTCCGGCGGTTCCCACAAATGTCGTGACGGCCCCGCCGGGTGCGATTTCCCGGATCGTATGATTCAGGGTGTCCGCGACGAACACGTAGCCCGAACTGTTCACCGCAATTCCCTGCGGAGCATCAAATTGAGCGCCGCTGCCGCTGCCGTCGGAACTCCCCACATTCCCTGGCGAGCCCGCCAGTGTGCTGACCGTTCCCCCGGACGTAATTTCGCGAATAATCGAATTTCCCGTGTCAGCCACGTAGACATTTCCAGAGCCGTCAACCGCCACGGCCGATGGGTTGTTAAAAGACGCATTCGTTCCAGTGGCATTGGCGCTCCCGGTTACGCCCGGAAAACCCGCAAAAGTGCTGACCGTTCCATTGGCCGCAATTTTGCGGATCGTGTTATTTTGCGCGTCAGCCGCATAAAAATTCCCATGCCCGTCCGAGGCGACGTCCATGGGCCAAAAGAAGCGGGCTGCATTTCCAGTCGCGTCAGCACTGCCGGCCGAAGCGTTTCCGGCAAACGCGGAAACAGTCCAGGTTTGGCCGGTGGCCAAAAGCCGCCGAATGGTGGAATTTCCCGTGTCCGCAACATAAACTAAACTGTCGTTCGTCGGATTCACAGCGACGCTCTCCGGCCCCCAAAACAGCGCATTGGTGCCGTTGGCGCTGCCAAAGTTTCCCGCCGAGCCGGCCACGGTTGTCACCACACCCGCAGGCGTCACTTTTCGAATCGCGTTATTCAGATAATCTGCGACATATAGATTGCCGGCTGAATCGATTGCCAGCCCCTGCGGCGCGTCGAAGAGCGCATTGGTCCCGGTGGCATTGGTGCTGCCAAAATTCCCGATCGATCCGGCAAGGGTAATGACTGTTCCGCCTGGCGCGATTTCACGAATTGCATTGTTTCCGGTGTCGGCCACAAAAACATCATCGCTCGCATCAACGGCCACCCCGCCCGGCTCGTCAAAAAGAGCGTTGGTGCCAGTGGCATTGGTGCCGCCAAAACTTCCCGGCCAGCCCGCCAGGGTCGCAACCGTTCCGGACGGACTTATCTCGCGAATGGTGTCGTTCCACGTATCTGCAACGAAAATAGTTCCCGAGGAATCGACCGCCAGTCCTTCCGGCGAATCAAACGCCGCATTCGTGCCGTTCCCATTGGCGCTGCCGGTATTCCCGGCCAGGCCGGCCAGCGTGCTCACCACTCCGGCAACCGTGATTTTGCGGATCGTATCATTTCCCGTATCAGCCACATACACATTCCCCAATCCATCCACCGCGATGCCTTGCGGCGCATTAAATAGGGCATTGGTCCCGCTCCCGTCCGCCGCGCCGCGAATCCCGGGTGACCCGGCGAATGTGCTGACAATCCCGTTGCCGGCAATTTTCCGAATCGTATCATCCGCGGTGTCCGCAATGTAAAGATTCCCGAAAACGTCCATCGCAACGCCGCCCGGATTATCGAATTCAGAATTGTTGGTCGCGCCGTCCACGTTGCCTTCCGCGGCCGACCCGGCGAACGTGGTGAAGTTAAACAATTGCGCCTGCGCGGAAACCGTGAATAAGGCAACGCTGGCAATGGCCGGGAGAATCAGTTTCATGGCGAGTTAATTTTCTCGATGCGCTAATTCCAATTCGGCAGATAAACCGTTCCGCTGCAGTTGGTGCTGCCAATTCCCTGCGCCGACGCGCCGATCGAATACGTCGCCCCCGGCTGATATGCCGGCAGGCGCAGGACATAGACGGTTCGATTCGTCGTTGAAGCGGCGTAGGACGAATTGTTTTGCGCGTATCCGTAGTGTGTGTCGCGATCCACTTCAGTTCCGTTCTGCAACAGGTCCGCCCACGCGATTGTAATGCCATTGGTGGAGGGAGCGCATGCAAAGTTAACGTCAATTTCGCCCGCGCCGGTCACATTCGTCGTAATATCCCATTGCAAGGTGGAATAACCCGCGGGCAACTGTCCCCACGTGCCCACCGCGGGGATGGATTCATAGTTATAGTTGACGCCCATTGCGGACAGCCTTTGTTCATCAGCAACGAGTCGTTGGGCGAAGTTCGCGTAGTTTTGCTGGCCGTGTGGCGTCCAGGTAATTTCCGCCATCGCGCACAGGCGCGGGAACAGCTTGTACATCACATTTTCGTAGGATGGGACGTATTCCGTGAACAAGGTTCCCTCCGCCCCCAGGATATTCGTGTCATACTGCGCCGGCAGAGCGGATGGCAAAGGGTTAAAGGCATAAACATTACTCACCGAATTATACGACGGTGAACTGCCGACAATAAACGGCGGCTCGTACGTAAGATTGGTTCCTTCCACATAGTTGAGGTAGCAGTCGTTGTCCGGTGTCATCACCACTTTGTCGCCTGCCTCGGCAACTGGAACGGCTTCG
>DASYZW010000431.1:0-4451 GCA_035945915.1 Verrucomicrobiia bacterium
ACCACGCTGCGTCGATGATTTTAAACGATTTTTTTCTTGGTTTAAAGGCGGAGGCGGGAGTAGTGTGAGGTCACAGCCTGACTATTCAGCTTATGGAAATCGTATTTAATTGTCCCCATTGTGAACAGGAGTTGTCGGTGGACGCGGATGGCGCCGGCGAGGAGATCAAGTGTCCCACATGCGGAGAAAATATTACAATTCCTGAAAAATCGAGCAAGCCCGTCCATGAAGCACCCATTGGAACGCCGGGATCAGGTCCGGTCAATGCCATCGCCAGTTCAGCGGCCGCCAAAGTGGAACTGCGGCTCAAAGTGCCGGTGCACGCTACGCCCGTTGCGCCGCTGATTGACAAGGCGAAGGTGCCGCTGGATGTCATTGCCAAAGGTGGAGACAAAAAGATTCGCATCCATACCATGCGCCGCGCGCAATGCGTTGAATCGGGCCACGATCACTTTGACGAAAAAGTCTCGGCCTATCTAAATGAAGTCGGCGAGGCCAACATCGTCGGGATTCACCCAATCAGTTATGAGATTTTTGACGTGGGAACGCAAAAAGTGATGGTGGATTACGGCATCATTATCATTTTTCGCGGTTAGGGCGGCGTCACATTTTGAATTTAACTCGTGGAGAAGACCGGGTGGCGCAATTTTTCGCTGAGCTTTCCCGCGCCGTCAGTGGGAAGAAGATGGCCGCGCTCGTCAATATGGGGCAGTTGGACATCCGTCCAATACTCATAAATCCTCTGCAGTTTTTGGCAGAGGCCTTCCAGATTGGGCGGTTTAACATGATAAGCATTCGCGCCCAGCAAAAATGCGTGTTTGATATCATCCGGGTCCGTCGAAGCCGTAAAAATGATCGCGGGGATGATGGTAAAACTGCTGCGTTTAAGGAATACCAGCAGTTCGAATCCGTTCACCCTGGGCATCTTTAGATTCGTCAGCAAAAATGTCGGGAACACGAACTTATTGCTGTCGGCATATTTGCCCTCCCGTTTCATGAAGGCAACGGCTTCATCGCCGTCGTCCACGCTATAAATATTTTCTTTGACGCCAATTTTTTCGAACGCTGCTTCGATGGCCATCCGTTCCGCTGGATTGTCCTCGACAATCAAAAGTGAGCCCTTTTTCATAGAAGTCCCTGTCACGAACTTCGTTGAAAAAGAAATTTTGTCAACCACGCGGGGAATTTTAGAGCGCCGGTTCCGCGCGTTGTCGTTGCCACAAAATGGATGCGCCTTTCAGAGCCGTTTTTGCGCGGCCTGGCGGGCATGCAACAGGCCGGCATCGAAGCCGCCGCCGAGCGCTTTAATCAATTGAACGGTCGCGATGAGGCGTTGACCGGTGAGCTGGGTTGCCGCGCGTTCGGCGGTGAGCGCGTCGCGATTAGCGTCGACGACTTCGATGTAACTGACGATGCCGGAACGATAGCGTTCGGCGGCGAGGTCGGCGGAGCGGCGCGCGCTGGTGACGGCGCGGTCCTGGGCCGCGGCCTGGTCCGCAAGATGGCTGATATCGGACAGGCTGTTTTCCGCATCGCCGAATGCCACGAGCACTTCCTGGCGATACGCGGCGACGGCTTCTTCGTAGGCCGCCCGGGAGCGCCGGTAATTGGCCAGGTTGCGACCGCCGGCAAAAATTGGCAACGAAATGCCCGGACCAAATGTCCAGGTGCGGCTTTCCCAATTGAATAACGAGTTCACGTCGGCGCTGACATAGCCGGCTGAGCCGGTCAGCGTGACCACCGGGAAAAACGCCGCCTTGGCGACGCCGATTTTAGCGTTGGCGGAAGCGAGTTGCCGCTCGGCGCGGGCGATATCCGGACGGCGCTCGAGCAAATCGCCGGGAAGGCCGGCGGGAATTTCCGGAGGCGCGGGCGCCCAATCATTCGTATTTTGTTCGACATGGAATGCAGAGGGATTGATGCCGACCAAAATGGCGATGGCGTTTTCCAATTCGTCCCGGCGACGCGCAAGCGAAGCGGCATCGGCCTCGGTCGTGGCCAGTTCGGTCTCCGCCTGCGCGATTTCCAAATCGCTGCCAATGCCGCCTTCGTAACGGCTGCGGACAAAGCGCACCTGCTCATTGCGCAGGTTGATGGTTCCGGTGACGATGGAGATTTCCTGGTCGACTTCGCGCAGTGCGAAATAGTTCTGGGCGACATCGGACTGGACGGTTAGAAGGACATTATAATAGTCGGCGAGGGAAGCCTGGGCGTCGGCGCGCGCGCTTTCGAAAGAACGCCGGACGCGTCCCCACAGGTCCACTTCATAACTGAAATCCAACGGAGTGTTGAACGTGTTGGCGGTGAGCGGACCGAAGCTGGGCTCTTCATTTGGCGAATAACGCTCGCGATAAAAGCTCGGGTTCAGGTCAACTTGCGGGAGCAATTGCCCGCGGGCGACGCGAGCGGCGTCGCGAGACTCTTCAAGTCGCGCGAGGGCGCCCTTAAGTTCCTGGTTGGCCTGAAAGGCTTGAATCTCCAATGCATTTAAGTTCGTGTCGCCGAAAACCTCCCACCAGGTTCCCTTGGGCAGATTGTCGAGCGGGCGCCCTTCCTTCCATGCGCCGAATTCGCCGGCTTTATAGGAAACGGGAATCGAGTTGGTCATGGGCTTGTAGTCGGGGCCTGCTTCGAGCCAATTGGCGCGCGCGGTTGGCGCGGCTACGAGCGTGAGGAACAGGATAACGCCGGCGGCGGCTCCCGCCGGGCCGAGGCCAATGCGGTTGGGTTCATCGGCGGTTTTCTTTTTCGAGCCCAGTTTCATGAGTGTCACATAAAACACCGGCGTGAGGAACAGGCCGAACAACGTCACGCCGATCATGCCTGAAAAGACCGCGATACCCATGGCCTGGCGCATTTCCGCGCCGGCCCCGTGGGAAACGACCAGCGGAAAGACGCCCGCGACAAACGCGATGGAAGTCATCAGGATGGGACGCAAACGCAAACGGCAGGCTTCAATGGCGGCGGCGAATGGGGCAAGTCCTTCATCCTGTTTTCGCTTGGCAAACTCGACAATCAGAATGGCGTTTTTGCAGGCCAGGCCGACGAGCACGATGAAACCGATTTGCGTGAAAATATTATTGTCGCTGCCTTTGAGCCACACGCCGGCGATGGCAAACAGCAGACACATGGGAACGATCAGGATGATGGCCAGCGGCAATCGAAAACTTTCATACAGCGCCGCGAGCACAAGAAAGACCAGGAGAATGCACAATGGGCCGACATAGATGGTGGTATTCCCGGCCAGGATTCGTTGGAAGGTCAAATCGGTCCATTCGTAGGACATCCCGCGAGGCAGGTTTCCCTGGGCGATTTTGGCCATGGCCGCTTCCGCCTGGCCGGAGCTGTAGCCGGGCGCGGGACCGCCGTTAATTTCCGCGGCGGGATAGCCGTTGTAGCGCATGACCCGGTCCGGACCGTGAGTTTCGGTGACTTTTACCAATGTGCCCAGCGGCACCATTTGGCCCTGGTCATTGCGCGTCTTAAGGCGGGCGATGTCCTCGGGATGTTCGCGAAATTGGGAATCAGCCTGGGCGATGACTTCGTAGGTGCGGCCGAAGTCATTGAAATCATTTACGTAGAGCGAGCCGAGATAAATCTGCAACGTATCGAAGAGGTTGCCCAGGGGCACGCCTTCGGTCTTGGCTTTTTCGCGATCGACTTCCGCATCCAATTGGGGAGTGTTGACCGTGTACGTGGAGAACAAACCGCCCAGCGCCGGAGTTTGATATCCGGCGGCGGTCAATGATTGGATGGTTTGGTACATGGCGTCATAACCGAGGCCGGCGCGGTCTTCGACATAAAGTTTAAAGCCGCCGAATGTTCCCAGGCCCATGACAGCCGGGGGCATGACCGTGAGGACAAAGGCATCCTGGATTCCCGAGAACTTTTGGTTCAGCGCGGCGGCAATTGCCGGTCCGCTGAGATTGGCGGAGCGCCGCTCTTCGAACGGTTTTAAGGTGAAAAAGACAATGCCCGAATCCGAGGCGACGCTGAATCCGTTGATGCTCAGCCCGGGAAATGCCACGGCCGAATCAATCCCCGCCTGCTTCAGGCCGATGTCAGACATCCGGCGAATGACGGCGTCCGTGCGGCTGAGCGAAGATCCTTCCGGAAGCTGGGCAAAGGCGATGAGATATTGTTTATCCTGGGTGGGGACGAATCCGGTTGGGACTTTTTTAAAGCTCCAGCCGGTCAAGGCCACCAGCCCGACGTAAATGACGAGCGCAACCGTTGCCTTGCGCAGGACCGATTGGACGCCGCGTCCGTATTGTTCACCGGACCAGGCAAATGCCCGATTAAACGGGCGGAAGAACCAGCCGAACGCCGTGTCCATGGCGCGCCACAACCAATCCTTGGGCGAATGATGGTCCTTGAGAAGGACGGCGCACAGGGCGGGTGAGAGCGTGAGAGAATTGAAAGCCGAAATGACCGTCGAGATGGCGATGGTA
>DASYZW010000432.1:0-2539 GCA_035945915.1 Verrucomicrobiia bacterium
GTTGGACTCCTTTGGTTCTTTTCACGTTATTATGTTTTCCATTTTTAATTCCGACGATCCGTCGTAACTTCAGTTCCGGTATGCGTGACTTTTCCGCCAGTGGTTTCCCGTTTTGCGATTCGCTCCGACCCCATTTCCAGTTGCGGATCTCCGGCAAGTCCTGGCCGTGTTTATCAATGTAATGCTTATGCTCGATGAGTTTGTCCCGCATCTGCTGCTTCAGGTAGGCGCCCTTGGAACCTAAATTCGGCACCCGATCCACCACGTCCTGCACCAGATGGAAGCGGTCCAGGTCATTCTGCACCCGCATGTCGAAGGCCGTCGTGATGGTGCCTTCTTCCTTGTAGCCACGGACGTGGAGGTTGCGGTTGGTGCGGCGGTAGGTCAGCCGGTGGACGAGCCACGGATAGCCGTGGAAGCCAAAAACGATATGCTTGTCTTTGGTGAAAAGTGAATCGTAGTCCGCCTCGCTCAATCCGTGCGGGTGTTCGCTCGTGGATTGCAGCTTCATCAGGTCAACGACATTGACCACGCGGATTTTCAAGTCGGGCAAATGCGCGCGCAAAATCGAAACGGCGGCGAGAATTTCCAGCGTGGGCGTGTCGCCGCAACAGGCCATCACCACGTCCGGTTCGCTGCCCTGGTCGTTGCTCGCCCATTGCCAGATGCCGATGCCTTCCGTGCAATGCATAACGGCGGCGTCCATCGTGAGCCATTGCGGAAGGGCGTGTTTGCCGGCCACGACGACGTTGACGTAATGCCGGCTGCGCAGGCAATGATCGAAAACGGAGAGCAGGCAATTCGCGTCGGGCGGCAGATAAACGCGCACGATGTCGGCCTTCTTGTTGATGACGTGGTCAAGGAAGCCGGGGTCTTGATGCGTAAAGCCGTTGTGATCCTGCTGCCAGACGTGCGAGGCGAGCAGATAATTCAGCGATGCGATCGGGCGACGCCAGGGCAGTTCCGCCGTAACCTTCAACCATTTGGCGTGCTGGCTGAACATGGAATCCACGATGCGGATGAACGCTTCATAACTGTTGAATAATCCGTGTCGTCCGGTGAGCAAATAACCTTCGAGCCAACCTTCGCATTGATGCTCGCTTAACATCGAGTCGAGCACGCGACCGGCGGGCGCGAGAAATTCATCACTCTTTACTTCGCGCGCGTCCCACTGGCGGTTGGTGACTTCAAAGACCGCGCCCAGCAGATTTGAGAGCGTCTCATCGGGACCGAAGACGCGGAAATTTCGCTGGTCCTGATTCAGCTTGGCCACATCACGCAGGAACTTGCCCAGCACGAGCGTGTCCTGCCCATCAACCGCGCCGGGCGCAGTCACCTTCACTGCGTGATCGTGGAAATCAGGCATCCGCAAGTCGCGCAGCAGAAGTCCGCCATTGGCGTGAGGATTCGCGCCCATCCGTCGGTTGCCTTTTGGCGCTAACTCGGCCAAGTCTGAATTGAGCCGGCCATTCTTATCGAACAATTCTTCGGCCTTGTAACTTTTCATCCATTTTTCAAGTTGTTTGACGTGCCGGGGATGCTCGGCGTCCACCAGGAGCGGCACTTGGTGCGCGCGGAATGTGCCTTCGACTTTCAGGCCGTCCACTTCTTTCGGGCCAGTCCAACCCTTCGGTGACTTGAGGACCATCATCGGCCAACGCGGACGCATGGTGTCTTTTTTGTTTCGCGCGTTCGTTTGAATTCGCCGGATGTCTTCAATGGCTTTTTCCAAAACCGTGGCCATGAGTTCGTGCATTTTTTCCGGCTCGTCGCCTTCCACGAAATATGGTGTCCAGCCGCAGCCGCGAAAAAATTGTTCCAACTCGTCCGGTTCAATGCGCACGAGCAGTGTCGGGTTGGAAATTTTGTAGCCATTCAAATGCAGAATTGGCAGCACGGCTCCGTCGGTGATCGGGTCGAGAAATTTGTTGGACTGCCACGCGGTCGCCAGCGGGCCGGTTTCCGCTTCACCGTCGCCGACAACGCAGGCGACGATCAAATCGGGATTGTCGAACGCGGCTCCGAAAGCGTGCGACAATGAATAACCCAGTTCGCCACCTTCGTGAATTGACCCCGGCGTCGTCGGCGCGACATGGCTGGAAATCCCACCGGGAAACGAAAATTGCGTGAACAATTTTTTCAGCCCGGCTTCGTCCTGCGTGATGTTCGGATAAACTTCACTCCAGGTGCCTTCAAGATAAACGTTGCCCACAATCGCCGGGCCGCCGTGACCGGGACCGGCAACGTAGAACATATTCAGGTCATACTTTTTGATGACCCGGTTCAGATGCACGTAGATGAAGTTCTGTCCCGGCGTCGTGCCCCAGTGCCCGACTACCAGCGGCTTCACGTCCGAGAGTTTGAGTGGCCGCTTCAGCAGCGGATTGTCGTAGAGATAAATCTGGCCGACCGAGAGGTAGTTCGCGGCACGCCAGTAGGCATCCAGGCGCCGCAGGCGTGACTCATCCAGGATCTCGGCCTGATCTTTCCGGGTCTCGTGGGCCCCTGTCTCGGCGGGGATGGTCCTTGCCATCGATTC
>DASYZW010000433.1:0-6003 GCA_035945915.1 Verrucomicrobiia bacterium
TGACCAGGGCGCAACCAACGCCACAGTTCACGATTGCCGTGTCGATCCAGTCAATCAACTCCGGGCGCGAGTACATCCGGCGGCTCTGGTTGAACAAAAAGTGCGCCTCATCCAAAACCAAAAGCAACTTTGACCGCTTTAAAACGTCCTCAATCCGCGCCTGCATTTCGGTGGCCGTGCGCGTGTAACTGGATGCAATGCCAAGCGCCTTGGCGATTTCGCGGAATGCCGTCGTCTTGCTTGTGATGCCTTTCAGGCTCACGAAACGCGCCTCGCCCAGGTGCAAGCCGCACCAGGCTTTCACGGCCTCAGTTTTGCCGCGCCCTTCCAAACCATCCAAGAGAACCATGCCGTGACTGGTGAGTGCGAAATCCAGTGTTTCCCAAATCTTGTTGCCTATCGAGGTGACTTGGAAATCCTCACGCGCCTTGGCCCCGTACCGCTGTTTGTATTCAAACAGCGCACCGATGATGTCGCGAAAATAATTCAAGTTTGCCTGCTTGAAATCGCCCTTAGAAAGGTCCCGATGCTGCTCAATGGCTGAGTCGGATTCGATGTCCGACACGTCAACATCATCCCAAGGCAGCGCAAAATAAATCCGCGGATTGATGCAGAGGTCAATCAAAAATTCTTCAAGGGTTTGATCCAAAGTAAAGGGATAGCCGTCATCATTGAAACAAGAATGTCCACCCCCAGAGCGGCGCAGCGCAACGTCCTGGTAATTTTTGGAAAGCCTTTTTGGAAACATCTCGACTAATTCCATTGCAAGGCGCTTCAGTCCGCCCTCCGCCAAAGACAAGCCCTGAATGAACCAGATCAAATCACGTTTTGCCCTGTGAAGCAGAATTGCCGCCCGCGCCGACACTGCCACGCCGCTGATGCCGTGCAATTCGGCGAACTCGCGACTGCTCATGTACCGCTCTTGCGAAAGCGGTCCGGGCATTTTTTCATGGCGCGTGCTCATTGTTCGTTCCCTTCCGTGACTTGGGCTTCGCCGGCCGTCCGGCGTGGATCATTATCGAGCAATTCAAGCGCCCGGCGGCTTTGCTCGTCATCACCGACCGTCACCGTTGGAATACCCAGCCGGCGCGCTTTGTTTCTATTGGCGTTGGTTCTCGTGCGGCGCTGTGCGACCTGGCTCTTTTGCTCAATGATTCGCACGCCCAAGTCAAACGTCTGCGCGTCCGCCAACAATTGGCGCTGAGGCATGGCGAACTTGGCCTTGACCACGTTGAACCGGGTTTTCATGTACGACGCCTGCCCCTCGATGCGCGACAGTTCACGGCCCAACGTGCCGGCGTCTGGTTCGACCAGGCTTTCCAACGCGGAAGGATTTTCCGAACGTGAGGCGCAAATCGGATTTGTCCGGTCCGGGTTGGTGACAACAATCGTTTGTGGATTTTCAGGGTCGAACCATGCCAGAACTTCCCGGCCAACCAAGTGCGCGATTTCCTGGCCGCGATAGTTGAACTTCTGTTTTCCGATTTGGATGGTGACGCCGTTCAAAGTCACGCGCGCCAGCCGTTTATCGTGCGCCAGGAGGTAACGCAACTGCGCGCTGAATTGCATTGGCGGGTTTTCGGGATTCATGTACGCCTCAAAAGCCTTTTCAGGGGACATGCCGGCCAGAACATGGCCTTGCTGCACTTCGCCGTTGTATTGGTCAACGATCTGGCCAATGCGCCGGTTCCACTGGTCCAGGGAATAAAAGTATTTTGAAGGATGCGTTTTCCGCGCGTCAACTTCGGCCATTTGTTTCCGCAACGATTCTGGCATGTCCCGGCGTTCGTTTCGACCGCAATAGCCTGGCTCGGCCTCCGCGATGTCCTGGAACATGCCGCCAACGCGCTCGACGGCCTTTGTGCGCGGGCGGACGGCGTGAATAAACTTCACTCCAAACTCGCGCAACCCCTGGCTGATCGCAGTGAAGTCGAATGGGTTGGTTTTGCCTTTGAGCAATGTGGCGCTTTTCCATAAGCCACGCTCAAAGTAGAGAATTTCCGGCACGCCGAATTCAGCAAAGACGTGAGTGCAAAGACTGCGGATCGTCAGCGAACTATAACTTTTGCGCGGTTCCAATGCCCAGCCGAGGATTCGCAATGAGCGAAAATCGATGAACAAAATCACCTGGCCACGTGTGAGGTTGAACCAGCCGTTGCCGTCCGGCACGTAGAAATATGTGTTCAGCGTGAAATCGTCGCCAGAGATGCACTGCAAAGAATAAATGCCGTCATAATTGCGTGTGACGTGTCCCTTGATGGCGTCGAAGGCGCGCGGGCCTTGGTGCATTGTGGTCAGGATTTCCACTTCCGGCGCAATCAAATCCATCACGGACGCCGGCACATGCGATTTGCTCATTGCGCTCCCGGCGTAGCGTGAAACAACTTCCGGAGAAAAGCCGTCGCGCAACGAATCGCGCCAGGCCGGGGCGATGTCGCCGCGATAGCGGAACACGGCGCGCTGAATCAATAAGTCGCGGTCATTTTCCGGCAACGCGAAGCGCGAGCCATTCGTTTCCCGGCCATCGCGAAGCGCCTTGGGATCGCCACTGGCTTCTTTAAAGGCTTCAAGTTTGCGCGTGAACGCCTTTAGCAGTGCATCGCGCGACGTGGCTAAAAACGGCGCACGCGCAAAAAGGAATCGGCGAACGCGGCGCTTGGCCTGTTTTTCAGGCTTGCCGGTCCGGACAAGCACGGAGACTTTTTGCAGCGCCAGTGTCCAGATGCCGGCGCACTCGGTTTTGTCTGGCGCGTGCGGATTGGTGCAGCCAGCAATGAAGCTTTCAATCTCGGCGAAATCAGCCGCGAGCGCCTCTGATACGATAGCAGCGGGCGCGGATTTCTGCTTCAGCCGGTCCGGCAAATATATTTCGACCCGGTTCCATTCCTCGGCGCCATTGTCGCGGCGCACGGTCCGCATGAATAATTCCCGCCAGTAGCGAGGCGTCACCGCGTTGCCGAAAATGCGTTTATAATCCGCAACGCCTTCAATTTCGATTTGGGCGGCGGACAAAGCTGAATCGTGTTGCCCCACAAGCCAGGGGCGGAGGGCCTCGCGGAGTTTGGTCGCAGCCTGAATATCCGCCTCGTGGATTTTGTCCAGGGGAATTGCCGGTTGCCAGCGCCGGCGCGGCAGCGTGAGCAAAGTTTCAATCCTTTGGATCGCAGTGCATCCAATGCACCGTTGCCGCGCCGCCTCAGCGTCCAGACGTTCAAGCAACGCTGACGGAAATTGTTCCACCGTCCAGGCCGCAGTCTCATTTCCGGCAACGATCCGCACCGCCGCCGGCTGCACGTCACGCAACGATTTTCGCGCCGCCTGCGGCGTCTTGCCAAGCGCCAACGCGAGCTGCGCGGCTGTGAACGCCGGCGGCGACTTCGAGTTGTTTAATTCGATGCTCACGGCAGATACGAGTTTTGCTGGCGCGCGCTCGTGGTTTTCAGGTCCCGGATGAGGATCGCAAACTTTTGGTTAATATCCTGCTGGTTTGAAACCAAGGTTGAATGCAGTTCCTGCACCAGATTAACCATCTCCTTTTGTGACGCAGTGTGTCCCAGAATTGCCTTGGCGATGGCTTTAAAGGTTTCTTGCTGTACTTCATTCAGTTTGCCGCCGGCGGCGAGAACATCAGAATAATCTCGCGCGAGACCAAAATCGTGCCGCGCCCTTCCTTCCGTGGATTGCTCGTAAGGCACTTGAGGGGCTGCCATCGTGGACGTCGGGAGTGGCGGCGCGGGCGGCGATGCAGCTTGAATGTGAGGCGGCGTTGGAACCGTCGCTGGAATTTGGCCGGTCTTGATAGCTTCAGCTTCGGCTTTTAGTCTGGCTACGGTCGTTGCGTTTTGCTGGTTGGCCTGATTGGCAGCAGCCATCGCCTGAACCGTGTTTTGCAGTTCGGCAACTGACGCATCCAATTCGGTTTTGGCTTTTCGCGCGGCCTCAAGATTGTCTTTGGCAAAATCCGCTGCTTCCTTCAAACCAAAATCCTTTGCCTGCTCGCCCGTGAGTAACCGCTGGTTCGACGCAATGTCCTTTTGAGCCATCTGATAGTCCGCCAAGCCAGCTTCGCCGCCGCGCGAGCCAAGTTGGTCCATCAATTTTATGATGGACGGATGCGCGATCAGATTCAGTCCCTTCAGAGCATCGTACTGGTCTGACAAGTTGGTTGTGGCGCTGTTTCGGCCGGTGATTTTCTCAAAGGATTCTCGCAAGCTCTGAACCAGGTCATCCGTGATGTTGGTTTCCTTGATGGCATCTTTGGATTTGTCAATGTTGCCCTGGTAGGTTTTGAGCAATTCATTGTGCTTTTCCAGCGCGCCGGAGGCACCCCGATAGGCGGCTTCCGATTCCTGTTCGCGCCGGGTGACAGCGGGCTGTTGCCCCCGCTTAATATCCAATTCACGCTGGCGCGTTTTCAATTCTTCCGCTTCAAATTGCCGTTCCAAATCCAGCCGCAGATTCAGATATTTGACATCCAGGGCATATTTCTCTTTCAGGGCTTCATCATGGCTGATAACGCCATTCCGTTCCCGCGCGTCAATTTTAGCTTCCTCTACGGCCTTGGTTGCGTCGTCAATCTGTTGCTGGGCAGCCTGTTTCCGTTTGGCAATGGCAACCGCTGAGTCGGTCAGGCGTTTGACTTCGTCGTCGGTGTGTAAAAGCAGGTTGTGGTAGTAATTCGCTTCAGCCAGGTCTGCATCTTCCCACGCCTTTCTTTGAGCATCAATGGCGTCCGCGATTCCCTTTTCCTCCATCAAGGTAGCCAGGGCTTTGGAGGCAGATTGCGCGCCTTCCTCAATTTTTTTGTAAGTGATGAGGGCGATTTCCAATGCCGCCGTCAAGCCCACACTCGCCAACGCCGTTTCGTCGCCCCGCTGGCCAAAAGCGCGAATGGCTTCACCTGCGCCGGGCACAATGCGATCCACCACTGCGGCTACCCGGTAAAGTTCCCGGCCTTTGACGTTGAGCTTTTCGGTCTTTTCACCCGCGTTTTTAAGACTTTTCTTTGTCTCGTCAGTGGTCTCGGTCAACTTGCCCAGAGAACTTTTGGCGGCCTCAGCGCCGGCCAAATCAGCGGACGTTATGATTTTATATTCCAGGTCAGGCATAAATTTGTGGATTTGGTTGCCAGGTCGAAAATGCGGGTTTGACGGGCCACAAGAAGGCCGTAACTACCCGTTTAATGCCGTTTAATGGAAGCCAGAGACGCACGGCGCGGGAAGGACACGCCAAAAATCGGCACAGGCCAAATGCGCGCGAAGTTGGCCAACGGGATTCTGTCATGGTTTTCCTCCGATCCGGTGAGTTGTTGAGCGGCGAGTTACCTGAGGAATTCCCGATTCGGTAACGCCGCGTTTTTTATTTTTTTGCGGCGGTTTTTCCGGTGCGGCTTGCTTCAACTGCGAAATATAGCTGTTGACCTTGTTTTCGGCATCCCGCAAACGATCCGTGGAGGCCCGCACCAAACTCTGGACGCCGAAATCAAGATATTCTTTTAATTTCGAGCCCTTCTCCCAGGATTGGGCTTGAATGAATTTGTCCAAGAGCAATTCGGCCAGCGCGCAACTTCCGGCGACGGCGGTCTCCAATTCCATCACTGTGCCCCAATCTAACTTGTCGGTTTTCTCTGCCTCTACGGGTTTAATTTTCATTTTCAGTTATGTGGTTGTTGATTGTTGTCGGCTGGGAGGTCATACCTAGATTTGAAAATCAGTTTCCCGTTTCACGCGCTGGCGCGGCAGACGGTCAGGGACATGAGCGCGAATTTCTGCCGTGCAATTGAAACGCAGCAATTGAATTTGCCGCTGGGCTTGCCGGATCGTTTTCCAAAGGCGTTTGAACTCAGCGAAGCAGCCCGGCGGCAAATGTCTTTCCAATGAGTACCGGCTTAGGCTCAGGCGTCGTCCATTAACATGATCCGGACCAAAGTTTCCGCGCCGGCTGCAAAAATGTTTCCAGGCCGCAGTGAACGAAGCGAAATCCTGATTTGCGCACAACTCAACG
>DASYZW010000434.1:0-8922 GCA_035945915.1 Verrucomicrobiia bacterium
TTGTCGAGGGTGATTCCGCCGGCGGCTCCGCGAAGCAAGGGCGCGACCGAAAATTCCAGGCGATTTTGCCTATTCGCGGAAAACTCATTAACGTCGAAAAAGCCCGGCTGGATAAAGTTCTTCAAAATACCGAAATCCGTACCATGATTACGGCCATTGGTACGGGAATCGGCGACAGCGCCGGCGAAGGCGCGTTCGATATCAGCAAATTGCGCTATCACAAAATCATCATCATGACCGATGCCGATGTGGATGGATCGCACATCCGGACTTTGTTGCTGACGTTTTTTTATCGGCAGATGCCCCAACTTGTCCGTGATGGATACGTTTATATCGCCCAACCGCCGCTTTATTCAATGACCCGTAAAAAGCGGACTGAATACGTGGATGACGACGCGCAATTGAACAAAATTCTTTTGCAAATTGGCACCGAAGAAGTGCGGTTAAAAAATCTTTCCGACGGCAACGAGATGTCGCCGAAGCAGCTTGAGGAAATTCTTCAATTGCTCGAATCGCTGGACAAATACGCCAAAGTGATCCGCCGCCACGGTGGCGACTTCAGCAATTACGTGGAAAGCCGAAGCGAAAGAGGGACATATCCGGTCGTGCTGATCAAAGTGCGCGACGGCAATGATGAAACCGTTCATTATTTTGAAAGCCTGGATGACGTTGCGAAATTCAAAGACAAAAATCCGGACCTTTACGGGGATACGGAGTTTCGCGAAAGAGTGGAAAGGAACCGCTTGCAAATCCGCCGGGCGACCGAGGTGGACTTGCACCTGGAAAGCAAAGCGATTGCCGATTTGCTCGTTAAATTGGCCAGGAAAGGCCTGGACGTAGACCATTATTCCGCCCAGGACAAACCGTTGTTTGAATTGATTGAGGGTGAAGGTGAAAGGGCAACCGTGACTCCGCTGTTCTCAATCCCTGAAATTTTGAGCAGTGTAAAAATTGTCGGGAAAAAAGGAATTCAAATGACTCGTTTCAAGGGTCTTGGTGAAATGGACGCAAAAGAGCTTTTCGAAACGACCATGAACCCCGCAAAACGAAAATTGCTAAAGATTGATTTGACCGATGCGGTCGAGGCTGAGGACATGTTTTCGAAGTTGATGGGTGAAGAGGTTGAGCCCCGCCGTCAATTCATCGAAGACAATGCCCTGAATGTTAGAAATTTGGACGTCTAGCGCCCGCCCAAAAATGCTGTTGAAATTTATTAGCTATGCCTGACGAAAACAATCCCCCGGGCTCGAATTTGCCGGCGACCAGAACTCCCATGTTCGCCGCGGGAGAAAAAATCGCAAAGATCAACGTCGCGGACGAGATCAAGAATTCGTTTCTCGATTATTCGATGTCCGTGATCATTTCCCGCGCGTTGCCTGACGTGCGGGACGGGTTGAAGCCTTCGCAACGGCGCATCCTCTATGCGATGCACGAGTTATCGCTTTTTCCCGGTCGCAAGCCCTATAAATGCGCAAAGATCTGCGGTGATACTTCGGGAAATTATCATCCGCACGGCGAAGCCGTGATTTATCCGACGCTCGTGCATATGGCGCAGCCGTGGGCCATGCGCGAAAAGTTGGTGGATGGAAAGGGGAACTTCGGTTCTGTGGAGGACGATCCGCCGGCGGCCATGCGTTATACGGAGGCGCGCCTCACTCATCTGGGCGCCGCCCTGATGGAGGACATGGAAAAGGACACGGTGGATTTCGTCCCCAACTATGACGAACGGATGACGGAGCCGACGGTCTTTCCCTCTGCGTTTCCCAACCTGCTGGTCAATGGCGGCACAGGCATCGCCGTCGGTATGGCGACCAATATGCCGCCGCATAACCTGGGCGAAATTATCGACGGTATCTGCGCCCAAATTGACAACCCGAACATTGCCATCAAGGAATTGATGAAGTTTATCAAGGGGCCGGATTTTCCCACCGGCGGAATGATTTGCGGTGTTGACGGGATTAAGAACTACTTTGAGACCGGGCGGGGTGGCCTGAAATTACGGGGCCGCGTGGGGACCGAAGAAATCAAAGGCAGTCGCGAGCAGTTGGTCATCACTGAAATTCCGTTCAATGTCAATCGAGCCGCGCTCGAACAGCAAATTGCCAACCTGGTGAACGAAAAAACCATCACGGAAATCTCCGCGATGCGAAATGAGTCTGATGAAAATACGCGGCTGGTAATGGAATTGAAGCGCGACGGCAATCCGAAGGTAGTGATAGCCAATCTTTACAAGCACACACAGCTTGAAGTTTCATTTGCGGTCAATTCGTTGGCGATCGATCATGGCCGGCCCAAGACTCTGACTCTCAAGGACCTGATCCAGTGTTACATCGAGCATCGCCGTGAGGTGGTCCTGCGGCGGACGCGCTTTGAACTGAGGAAAGCCGAGGAACGCGCCGAATTGCTGGAAGGTTATCTTATCGCGCTCGCGAATCTGGACGAATTCATTGCGATCATTCGCAGCTCCAAAACGCGAGACGAGGCGCGGGTGAAGTTGCTGGCGTTCGAATGGAACCGCGTACAAGTCGAGCGCTGGGGAATCCTCGTCCGGAGGGAGGAGCGGTTGGATAACGGGCGGTATGCTTTGAACGAGCGGCAGGTCGATGCCATCCTGGAGTTACGCCTCTACCAATTGACCGCGCTGGAAATTGACAAGGTGCAGGGCGAATACAAGGAATTGCTCGAGCGCATCAAGGATTTGCTCGACATTCTCGCCCGGGAAGCCCGCGTGATGGCCATCATCAAGGACGAACTGAAGGTCATTAAGGAAAAATACGCGACTCCGAGACTCACGCAGATTGTTCCGGATGACGGCGAGATCGCGATCGAAGATTTGATTGTAAATGAAGGCGTTATTATCACGCTGACCCACAACGGCCTCATTAAACGGACGAATATTTCCAGCTATCGCGCCCAACGGCGCGGCGGAAAAGGAGTCATTGGCATGACGACCCGCGAAGCGGCCACGGAAGAGGACAAGGATTTCATCGAACACCTGTTCACGGCGAGCACGCATGATTACCTGATGTTTTTTACCAACATGGGCCGTGTTTACGTCGAGCGCGTTCATGAAATTCCGGACATGGGCCGGGCGGCCAAAGGCCGAAGCATCGCCAATCTGCTGGAATTGAAAAACGGCGAAACCATCGCGGCCCTGATTCGGGTTCAATCCAAAACCGGCGCCGACAAAGAGGACGCTACCTGGCAACAGGAAGGTTTCATCTTTTTTGCCACCAGGCAAGGCACCGTGAAGAAAACCCAATTGGCCGAATTTGCCAACGTCCGGAAAGGCGGCATCATTGCCATCGGAATAGACCAGGGTGACAGTTTAATCGACGTAAAATTGACAACCGGGCGCGATCACGTCGTTCTCATTACGCGTGATGGAATGAGCATTCGCTTTAATGAAGAGGATGCCCGCGCGATGGGCCGTCCCGCCGGTGGTGTTCGCGGGATAAGCCTGGAAAAGGGTGACCAGGTCGTTGCATTGGCGGTCATTGTGCCGGATGCAAAATTGCTCGTGGCCGGCGAAAACGGAATCGGAAAGCGCACGGATTTTGAGGAATATCGGGTTCAATCCCGCGGCGGCAAAGGTATTATTACCATGAAGACCACCGAAAAGACCGGCAGTGTCATTGGTGCTTTAACGGTGCACGACAGTGACGAAATGATGCTGATTACCTTTAAGGGCCAGATGGTGCGCATTTCCGTAAATGACATTCGCGAGGCCGGTCGCAATACCCAGGGCGTGAAACTGATCGAATTGGATGTGGAAGACAAGCTGCAGGCCATTGCCAAGGTCATTAGCGAAGACAAGGAAGATGCCGCCGTCGATAATCAGCCGACGGATCAGCCGGCCGGATAGCGTGGCTGTTTCGTTACTTGACTCGGGAAGGCAATCCGTGTGACAGCACCCGGTGCGGTTGGGGTTTACCATGGTTGAGGCAAAACGTTCAGATAAATTATGAGCACTAAGGCAGACACAAAAGATCGATTCGTCGTCATTATGGCGGGGGGGCGCGGAGAGCGGTTTTGGCCGTTAAGCCGCGAAAAAATGCCGAAACAACTCCTGTCATTGCTCGGAAAAAAATCCTTTTTACAGGAAGCGGTCGACCGTGTCTTGCCACTCGTTCCGGTTAAAAACATTTTTGTAATTACGAATGAGGAGCAATTGCCGGAGGTGCGAAAGCAGCTGCCTAAAATTCCAAAATCAAATCTCATTGCAGAGCCCATTGGACGTGACACCTGCGCCGCGGTCACGCTTGGCGCGTCACTCGTCGGAGCACGGTCCACGACCGGTTTGATGGCAGTTTTGCCGGCGGACCACGTCATGCCGGATGCGAAGAAATTCCAGCAGATCCTCGGAGACGCATTTGATCTTGCCTCACGGGGACAGGCCATCGTAACCATTGGAATCAAGCCCTCCGAACCGGCGACGGGATACGGCTACATCCGGCTTGGCAACGAATTGCCCGCGCCCGATGGTGTTAAAAAATGTAAGACGACTTTTTTCAAAGCGGAACAATTTGTCGAGAAACCGAACTTCGAGAAAGCCATCGAGTACGTCAATAGCGGCCAGTATCGGTGGAACGCGGGGATGTTCGTCTGGAGTTTTGTGACGATTACCAATGGATTGGAAAAACATCAGCCGGAAATGTTTGCGGCATGCCAGCGATGGTTCAAAGTCGCGAACAATCCCTCAAAGCTCGCCAGGTCGTTGGCGAAGGATTATCCGAATGTAAAAAAGATTTCAATCGATTACGCGCTGATGGAGCATGCCCAAAATGTCATCGTGGCCGATGGCACGTTGGAATGGGACGACCTGGGTGCGTGGCCGGCACTCGCGCGACATTTAAAGGCCGACGCGGAAGGTAATTGCGCCGTGGCCGATTTCCTTCACGTGGACGGCGCTCGCAACATTATTTATGACGCACGAACGAAGAATCGGACGCCCATCGCCGTAGTTGGCCTGCGCGACAGTATTTTAGTGCAGACCGACGACGCCGTGCTTCTGGCCCACAAGAGCCAGGCACAAAAAGTAAAAGAACTTGTCAGAAAGTTGGGCGAAGATCCCAAATTAAAAAAGCTGGTGTAAAAGATGAATGCCCAGTCGGCAGACTTCAAGCCGGCGGCGCCGGCGGCAAAGGCCGGCCTGTGGTCAGGCTTCATTCGATATTTTCGCATTTATGCCGCGCTGTGGAGAACCTCAATCACCCGTGAGATGTCGTTCAAGGGCAACTTCATCCTTTGGATTATCGTTGAATTGCTTTGGTTTGGATTGCAATTGAGTTTTGTCAGCGTTGTTTTTACCCAGACTTCTCAAATTGGATCATGGTCAGTGTGGCAGGTGGTGCTGCTGACGGGGGCGAGCAACTTTATCCAGCAAGTGTATCAGGCATTTTTTCTGGTCAATTGCACGAATCTTTCTGAGTTGGTTCGGACCGGCAAAATGGATTTTCTTTTGCTGTTGCCGATAAATACCCGATTCGTCGTATCGACTCGACAGGTCGACATTTCCTCATTTGCCAACGCTGCCTTCGCGGCGTGCGTTATGGGATTTGCCGCGCACAAATTGCATCTGCATCCCACAGTCATAGAACTGGCCGGATTTGCCGCGCTTTGCCTGGTTGGACTGCTGATTCATTACTCTCTGATGTTTATGCTGGCTTCCGTCAGTTTTTGGACGGTGCGGGCACAGGGCATCGTGTGGGGCTACTACAATCTGTTTAACATTGCCCGGATGCCGGATGACGCATTTCACGGAGCGTTCAAGGCCGTGTTTACATTCGCGTTGCCCGTTCTGCTTGTCTCGAACGTCCCGGTGCGGGTACTGGCTGATAAATTGACCTCGCCGTCTGCTTGTGCGGTGCTCCTGGGGCTGGGGCTGCTTTGGGCTGGAATCTCCCATTGGTTCTGGAATCTCTCATTGCGTCATTACACGAGCGCAAGTACCTGATTTCATAAAAAAAGCGCGGACGTTACCGTCCGCGCTCATTCCTTGGCGATTCCGCGTTTTCTTCAAACTATCAATTACAAAAGCTCTATTGCCAGTCTTATGCCAATGGAGAATGTTGGTGTTTACAAGGAAATGAACGTCAAATCGCGGGGCTTAATGCATTTTGCAATGGGGCTCGCAATTCAAAATGCAATACGGCCATCGTGGCGATTTTTACTTCTCCAAGACTTGCGAGTCAGCCTTTTAGAGCTTCCTTAGCCCAAGTGTCCTTCAATGTAATGGTCCGATTGAAGGTCAGTTTTGTCAAATTGGAGTCTTTATCGAGCGTAAAATACCCAAGGCGTTCGAATTGGTAGCGCGCGTCAGGTTTGGCTTCTTTTAAACTCGGCTCGCATTTGGCAGTAACGATCTCAAGCGAATGCGGATTCAGGGAGGCTTTGGCGTCGCCGGTCACATCAGGCTCGGCGGAAGTAAACAGACGATCATACAACCGTGCTTCGGCATCCAAGGCATGCGCTGCACTGACCCAATGAATAGTGCCTTTGACCTTTCGTCCCGCTGTGGCGCCGCCGGTTTTGCTATCCAGATCGACCGTACAGCGTAGTTCTACGATTTTTCCGTTGGCGTCTTTCACGATTTCTTCGCATTTGATGATATAAGCGTATTTAAGCCGCACTTCGCCACCCGGCTTCAGCCGGAAAAATTTTGGAGGCGCAATTTCCATGAAATCTTCCTGTTCAATGAACAGTTCGCGACTGAACGGGATTTTTCGAGTTCCTGCGCCCGGGTCTTCTGGATTATTGACGGCGTCCAACTCTTCAGTCTTGCTTTCCGGATAATTGGTCAGAACGATTTTAAGGGGGCGCAGAACTGCCAGGCGGCGCAACGCCATTTTATTCAAATCGTCACGAATGATGTGCTCAAACACGGCCATATCCGTGAGGCTGATAAACTTGGTGACCCCAACGCCAATCGCGAATCGCCGAAGCGTCGCAGCCGGAATACCACGTCGCCGGATTCCGGAAATAGTGGGCATCCGTGGATCATCCCAGCCCGTCACGATCTTATCATTCACCAGTTGAATTAGTTTCCGTTTGGAAACGATGGTGTGGCTGGGTATAAGTTTTGCAAATTCGTATTGATGCGGTAATGGACGCGGCAGTTCCAGGCTTTCGAGGATCCAATCGTATAGCGGACGATGAACTTCAAATTCCAGCGTGCAAATTGAGTGGGTAATACCCTCAATGTAATCGCTCAGGCAGTGGGCGAAGTCGTACATCGGATAGATGACCCATTTAGCGCCGGTATGATGATGTTCGGCGTGCCGGATCCGGTAGAGCAACGGATCACGCAGCCAAATATTTGGAGACGCGACGTCAATTTTCGCCCGTAATGACCGTTTGCCGTCCGGGAATTCTCCCGCCTTCATCCGGGCAAAGAGGTCGAGGTTCTCCTCCACGCTCCGGTCTCGGAATGGTGATGGTTTGGCATTGCGGCGATATTCGTCGGTTTCGTCCGCTGTCAAATCGCAAACAAAGGCTTTTCCTTTGTTGATAAGCACCAGCGCATATTCATAAATCTGATCGAAATAATCCGAAGCGTAGAATGGCTCAGTTTTTCCGGAGGCGGGCGCGGCGACAGGTTCCAGATGGAAATCAGGTTTGCCGTTGGACGCAATGGTGTCGGGAGTCTTGCCCTTTTCTTTCATACCCAGATTCTGGTCGGCCCAACCGGAAATGAGCCAGTTTACGTCCTCCTGGATGGACTCCACATATTCCACGTCTTCTTTCGTCGGATTTGTGTCGTCCATTCGGAGATTGCAAATACCACCAAACTCACGGGCAATTCCAAAATTCAGGCATATGCTTTTGGCGTGGCCAATGTGAAGATAGCCATTGGGCTCGGGCGGAAACCGGGTGTGAATCCGGGAATATTTCTTTTCAGTGACGTGTCCCGCCACGATGTCGCGGATGAAATCCGAAGGCGCGGGAGCAATGGTTTCCAGACTCATAAATCACGAAAATGCTAACAAACGTGGCGGGGGTTGTCCATGAATGCCATGAATCATAGTTGATTACAACGCGCTGCCCTGCCAAATTCAGGCGCGTGGCAATTCGGCGGCTACCATCCGGATATCTCGTCAACATCCTTTTATATTTGTTCGTCGCATTCTCAGCAATGGGCGCGGCGCATGAATCGAACGAAAAACCGGTTGCCGTGCCGAAAGATTTAAGGGCATTTCCTCATGTGCTTTGCGTCGGTTTGCAATGGGAGCCGGCGCCTGGTTCAATGGGTTATGAGGTCCAGCGGGCGCCCACGCCGTTTGGCCAGTTTAAGACTCTGCGCAATAATCTTCCTCAAATTCCTCTCTACGACGATTTTATTGGCGATGTGGCTACGAACTTCTATCGCGTACGTTCTATGCAGACTAACAATGAGGGCCATACTTTGCCTTCTGACTGGTCACAGCCCGTGGAGGGCGTTTCCGGGGCAATGAACCAGCAGCAACTGCTTACGGATGTGCAACGCGCCAGCTTTGACTATTTTTACTCATATGCGCATCCCGTTTCAGGACTGGCGCGGGCATCCGCCCGGCGTGACCCCGACGTCTGCGCCATCGGGGCCAGCGGCATGGGTCTGTTCAATTTGGGTGTCGGCATCGATAGAGGATTTATCACACGACAGGAAGGCGACGACCAGACTTTGAAAGAATTGCGGTTTCTCTCGGAAAAGGCGGAGCAGTTCCATGGCGCTTTTCCACATTTCATCAATGGCAGAACTGGCGAAGTGATTCCATGCGGTAAATATGATGATGGCGCCGACATAGTGGAAACGGCATTTCTGATGGAAGGGGTGCTGTTTGTGCGGGAATATTTTTCGGGAACAAACGACGAGGAAACGGAAATCCGTTCATTGGCAGACAGTCTATGGCGCGGCACGGAATGGGATTGGTTCGTTAACCAGAC
>DASYZW010000435.1:0-15978 GCA_035945915.1 Verrucomicrobiia bacterium
GAAGAAAACAATTTGAATATCCGCGTTTACGGGACGAAAGGTTCAATCACCTGGAGGCAGGAAGATCCAAACGAATTGAAGTTGGTCCCCAAAGGCGGACCCGAACGAACCTTGCGCCGCGGGAACGATTACCTTAGCGCCGCCGCAAAAAAATCCACCCGCCTGCCGCCCGGCCATCCGGAAGCATTTATCGAGGCGTTCGCAAATATCTATCTGGAAGCCGTGGCAGCCGTTCGCGCCCGCATCGATGGCAAACGCGGCGAATTTGATTTTCCGGGAGTTGACGATGGCGTCCACGGCATGGCCTTCATCGAAACCGCCGTCAAATCTGCCCAATCCAATTCCAAGTGGACAAAATTCCCCGCGCTCTCATCCCGGTGCACGCCTGAAATCAATTTCGTGTCCGCTTGAGATGTGCCCGGATTTCCTGTAATAAATTTCTCCGCCCGTTCGTGCAATCCGTCTCTTTGTCGACGGACTCTTCTACCCCGCCTAAGCACATTTTGATTTCTTTTTGATCGTCCGCCGGTGTTGACACGCCATCGGTTTTTTTCACTCGTAAATCGGTTCCCCCTTGCAATGGATTCGCCTGGGCAACTTGTTGGCCTGAACCTGCGAATCGATAAAGCCACCAGTAAACTAACGCCGCGAAAATAGTGACGACTACCAGCGGGGCCGCATAATGAGGCTGAAAATCCGGCAGCAGGATTGCCGCAACAACTTGCCTGTTTGGGACATGCCTGGGTGCATTTGTATACGGCGGTTGGGCGGTTGCAGTACTGTCCTCATCGACGCGTTGTTCCAGGGAGGCAGGCTGAGTGGCAGCGGCCCTCGACACAGTGGCATCGGCGTTCTGAGACGATGATCTTACGGAATAGATGCCTTGCAAACGTGGAGATAGAAACGCGACATGCCGCAAATGACCGGGAGATCCCTGCCGCGCCGGCGTCTGGTGCACACTTGGAGAACTATTCCGAGGCGTTGAGCAAACGGAAGCTTCAAAATGCCCGGACGACGCGAGCGAGGCGGATGGGCGGCTCCCCGTCCTGAGCGCGCAGCCAGACAAAAGGATGCATGAAATCAGCATGCATGACCGCCAGAAGTTCATCTGCTGTCATTGTTAAGCTTCAAAAAAGAAATCGTCAACAGCTAAATGCCGGGAAAGAATATTCCCGGCAATTTTTTACCAGTCGCCGCCAATTTTTAGCCGGCCCAATAGTGAACTGCCATGTCCCAGGACGATATTAGAGTCTCGTCACGAGACTCTCGTCGATCAAACCACTGGATTCAGTCAAAGACTCCTCACGTCCCGCCCGCAAGGCGCGCTTGCGTCCTGGACTTCGGTGGCTGTGACACGAACCCGAAAGCTTTCGCGGCTTCCTTGTCACTCATGGCACTCCCCTTCTCCCGGTATCCGCGGCTGAAAAGCGGCCGTCTCGTTTACACTCCCCTCCAAATTCCGGAATCCTAAAATCCCCAATAGACACGGCCACTTTCGCGCTCTCACCATCCGTTTTCGCGCTCGTTTACCTGTTTACTTTACTACACAAATAAAATGTGCGGAATCCTACTTTTGGGATCGCCCAAACCCCCTGCTTCTAAAAGTAGGTTCGGCAACGCGCCCTCGATATTTGCCCCAAAAGTGAACTGCCCTGTCCCATCGTCTCATTGAATATTCACAATTAAATACGATATTTATCGCAGGCAATCACTCGGATCTCAGGAGGCCATGAACTCGCAAATGCCGGTCAACGACGACCCCCGGAATTTCTACGGCGGCGAGGTATTCATTCGACCGGGTTTGTATCTAATAACTCAAACGATTCAGACCCCCACGAATAGCATCAACGGCACGCCCAAGGCGCGCACGTGGACGAATTACACCATTAGCGATTCGCCCTATTCTGTGATTGGCCCGAATCCAAACGCTCACGCAGCCGATATTCGAACCGGAAATCTCAATTTTCCAGTCAATGCCCCCGCGTTTAATGGCTCCGGTTCAGGGCTTACTTTTACCAACGCCGGCGCCGCATCCTTCCAGGTAATTGTGAACGCCGCCACCAACGGATTCGATTTTGTCCCGCAATGAAAACGGCAATTGAAATGACTTCCCAAAAGTGAGTTTAAATGTCCCGCGTTAGCATTGCGCGACAGCGGGTCCGGTACGATTTTCCAGGGCGTGATGTTTAGATTTGAGTCGTTTTCATGAGAACCACCCAAGAACTCCTCGATTACGTTGACCGTATTGTCGGCTTTGGTGTCGACAAATTGGAAGTGCGAAGCCAATTCGCCCTGATCCATTTGCATTCAGCATCCGGCAAAGAAGACGATGTTTGCGGAAAAATGCTGGCACCCCTGGTTGTCAATGTTGACGACCTTGAAGGTCTGGATGGGGACGGGATTTAGCCTCGGAAGTTTTGGCGCGAAAGCCACAAGGCTTTGGACGGCGCCACTACACCTCTTTGACGGTTCCCCAATACACATCCAACCGTTTGCCCAGATAAAGCTTCACGGCCCTGACCAGCACTTCAGCTTCCTGTTTCTGGCCGCTGGCAACAATTTCCTTGAGCGTCATGCGCGGACGAATTTGGAAGCTGCCTTGCGCGATGATGGGACCCTCGTCAAGCCGCGTGGAAACAAAGTGCGCCGTGACTCCTGCGATTTTCACTCCCTGCTCATAGGCCTGTCGATAAGCTTGCGGGCCGGGGAAACTCGGCAGAAGCGAGGGATGGATATTGATGATCTTATTTTTGTAGCGCCACACAAAGTTCGGCGACAGGATCTTCATGAAACGCGCCAACACTACGAAGTCGATTTCATGCTTTTCAAGCAACTGCAATACCCGCATTTCGGCTTTGGCCCGGTCATTCCAGGAAACTGCAAAAAACGGCAATTTGAATTTTTCCACGTTGCGGGCAAAGGCCGGGTGATTGCCGATTACCAGCGCCGGTGCTGCCTTCAAATTAGCCGCCATCAGGGCCTCAAAACAGTGCGTTTCCCTGGTAACCATGATGGCAAAACGTTGCCGGCGATTATATTCAGTGAACCGGACTTTGATTTCCATGCCCAGGTCCGCCGCGAGTTTTGCAAGGTCCAACCGCAGAGACTGGATATTCAGAGCGCCTTTTTTCCATGAAGCCTGCAGGGTCATGCTGAATTGCCCCCGCGTGACCTGTTCCTCAAGCGCTTCGATATTGGCTCCCTTCTCAAACAGGAGATTCGTGACGCGCGCAATGACACCCGTCTTATCACGGCCAATTACGGTAACTGTGGCGAGTTGCTTCATGGAATTCTACAATTGCGATTGGCGATTATCCTGCAAACAGGCGATCAGGCGAGCAATTTTTGCAGTCTCCGCCACTGGGGCTGTATGGCATCGAGACATTCCTGGTCCATCCGACGATAGAGTTCCAGGACCTGCAAGCCGGTGGGAGTCAATCGTGCGCCACCGCCGCCTTTCGTGCCTCCGCGTACCGCGTCCACGAGCGGTTCACAAAAACTCCGATTCATCGTGCGAATCAGCGTCCAGGCCCGCATGTACGACATCCCCAGCCTGTTTGCTGCCCGGGTTATGGATCCGGTGGTGCTCAAAGCATCCAGAAGGTCCGCCTTGCCCGGTCCAAAGGCGATGTTTTTGCCCGCAACGATTCTCAGGCGCGGTCGAACACTGGATTTGGTTTGCTCTCTTCGCGGCATGGGCTAAACGGTTCACATTTGACCGAATGGGTGTATTCTGATGGTCCGATCTTGTCAATTCACAATTAAATGACTTATTTTCAGAGCATTGCGCCATTTTGAGCCCAAAAATCATGTTATTTTTGACACTTGACGCGCGGCGGATAAAAAATTATTCTTATATCAAGAACGGTAAAGTCTGCTGGTTCAACCAGCGCGCGAAAGTCGGAGATACCCATCTTCCGGCTTTTTTATTCTTCGCGTGCAGGCGCGGCGGACGCCGGATGAATTATGAACGCCGACTTTTTAGCGGTATTGGAATTTTGGGAGCGCGAGAAAGGCATCAGCCGTGATGTCCTGGTGGGCGCTGTCCAGGATGCATTGCTCTCCGCCGCCAAAAAAGCAGTAGGGCCTGCCCGCGAACTGCGCGTCGCCATCGATCCCAAAAATGGCGATATCAAGGCGTTCGCCAAATTGATCGTTACCGAAAAACCCATCTCCAAGCACGACCAGATTTCGATATTTGACGCCCGCCGCATCAAGGCGGACGCTATCGTGGGCGATGAGGTCGAAAAGGAAGTTACCCCCACGGGCTTTGGCCGGATCGCGTCGCAATACGCCAAGCAGGCGTTGATGCAAAAAATCCGGCAGGCTGAAAAGTCATTGATTTTCACAGAATTCAAAGACCGCGTTGGCGATATTGTCAGCGGCAGTGTCCGGCGTTTTGACCGCTCGGACGTCATCCTGGACTTGGGCAAATACGAGGCCCTATTGCCCAATCGCGAACGCGTACCCACTGAGGAATACCAAGTTGGCGAACGCATCCGCTGCTATGTCAAAGCGGTTGAAGAAGGCGCGCACGGTCCGGAAATTATCTTGTCCCGGGCTGATCCTCGTTTTATTATTAAGCTCTTCCAGGTAGAGGTTTCGGAAATCAGCGACGGAACCATCGAGATCAAGGGTATCGCGCGCGAGCCCGGATTTCGCACAAAAATGGCCGTTTACTCGCGCGACCCGAAGGTTGATCCTGTCGGGGCGTGCGTAGGAATGCGCGGCCAGCGGGTCAAAAACATTGTTCGCGAGCTGAATAACGAAAAGGTGGACGTCATCCCGTGGTCAGCCGACATTCGGGCGTTCGTGACCAAGGCCCTGGAACCGGCCAAGCTCAAGAGCATTGACGTGGATGAGAAACGGAAACGATTGAGCATTTTGGTGGCGGAAGATCAACTGTCACTGGCCATTGGCAAGCGCGGCCAAAACGCGCGCCTGACCTCCAAGCTCACGGGATGGGAAGTGGATATTGACGCTGAAGAAGTGGTCACCAAAGGGTTTGAAGAGAAGGTGGCCGAGGCCATCCAGGCGCTCGCAGCCATCCCCGGCATCACCGGGGAACAAGCCGATGCGCTGGTGCACGCCGGTTTGACGAGGCTGGAAGATTTGTTGTCCGCCGACGAGAGTGATTTGAGCGCCATCGAACAAATCGGTGGAAAAGCAGCTGAAGTTTTGACGATGGCGCGCGCGGAAGCGCAGCGCCGGAAAATAGAGCTGGGCGGTGACAATGGAGCCGCAGCCGCTGCTGGATGATTTTATGACGCCCGCTGGAAAATCTGTTTTTGCGATTTAGCCATGATGGCCAATTGCACATTCCGGCCGGCGGCGAAGAAAATAATTTATGCCCGTTCGTATTTACGACATTGCCAAGAAATATGGCCTCGAGAACAAACAAATTCTCGAGAAAGCCAAGTCTCTGGGTATTGCCGCCGCAAAAGTTCCGTCCAGTTCCCTCGATAAAATTTCCGCTGAATGGCTCGAAGGCGAGCTCATCAAAGACCGCCCTGAACTAGCCGCAAAGGTGGCGCCCCGTCCGGTCCAGGAAAAGCCAAAACCTGCGCCCGTTGATGACGAAATCAAGATTATAACGGCGGCGCCACCACCGCCGCCTCCGGCCCCAACGCCAGTTGCGCCTCCGGCCCCGGTACTGCCGGAAACCAGGATTGAACCCGAGCCCCCGACGGCGCCTCCTCAAGTCCAGGAGAAACCGAAACCGGTGATTCCTCCCCCGCCGCCGCCCAAGCCGGCGCCAAAAGTGGGCGAGAAAGTCGGATTTATCCAATTGCCCACCCGGCCCCAGCAACCGCCTCGTGGTGGGGAACGGGACAGGGGCGGAGCGGGAAAAATGCCGCCGCATCGTCCCGGCACTCCGCCTCCCCGGCGCGACGAACGGGACCGGGATGGCACACGCGACGGACGTCAGCAGCGCGAGGCGGCCAAACCCGCCGCTCCGGCAGCCCCCAAGTTTGTCGCGCCCGAAACCGGCGAGATCATTACCATCAAGCCGCCGATTGTCGTCCGCGATCTGGCCAATGCGTTGAAGCAAAAGCCATTTATCATCATTGGCGACCTGATGAAGCTGGGCGTATTTGCCACGGTCAACCAGGCGATTGATGAGAAAATCGCGCGCCAGATTTGCGCCAAGTACGGTTTCCGGTTTGAAGTCGAAAAACGTGAGCGCGGCGCGGGCGTTGTCCATGCGACTGAGAAAAAAGTCGAACTGGATTTTGAAGACAAGCCTGATGAGCTAAAGCCGCGGGCACCGGTGGTAACCATCATGGGTCACGTTGACCACGGCAAAACCACCCTGCTGGACGTTATCCGCAAGACCAATGTCGCCGCGGGCGAAGCCGGCGGCATCACTCAGCATATTGGCGCCTACACCATTTCTGTGCCGCATCCCGAGCGGAAAAGCGAGCTAGCCCAGATTACGTTCCTGGATACACCCGGCCACGCGGCATTCAGTTCCATGCGTGCGCGCGGCGCGAACGTGACCGACATCGTCGTGCTTGTGGTCGCCGCAAACGACGGCGTCATGCCCCAAACGCTTGAAGCACTGAACCACGCAAAGGCGGCAAAGGTGCCCATTCTTGTGGCCGTCAACAAGATCGATCATCCCAATGCCAACTCATTGAAAGTCCGCCAGCAATTGCAGGACAAGGGTCTTGTCCCGGACGATTGGGGCGGCGACACGATTTTCGTGGACGTTTCGGCGTTGACCAAACAGGGCATCGACAAGCTGTTGGAAATGGTTCTGCTCCAGGCGGACTTGCTTGAACTGAAAGCCAATCCAAATCGGCGCGCCAAAGGCAACGTCATCGAGTCGGGTGTGGAACCCGGCGGGCCCACCGCCACCGTGCTGGTCCGCAAAGGCACTCTGCGCGTGGGAGATATTATTCTCTGCGGCGAATATTACGGGCGCGTCCGCGCGTTGATCAACGAAGAGGGCCAGCGCCTCAAAGAGGCCGGTCCGTCCGTCGCCGTGAAAGTCCTCGGCCTGAATGGCGTCCCTGACGCGGGCCTGGAATTTTCTGTCGTGGAAGACGAAAAAGCGGCGCGGGAACTGGCGGCCCAGCGCGAATTTGAGGCACGGGTCGAAGGCCAGGAGGACCGGAAAGTCACGCTGGAAAATCTTTTTGCCACGCTTCAGGCCGCTCAAAGCAAAGCTCTCAAAGTGGTCGTCAAGGCGGACACACAAGGCTCCGTCGAGGCAATCGTGGATGCTCTCAAGAAAATTGAGTCGGAAAAAGTCTCGCTCGAAGTCATTCACAGCGACGTCGGCGCGATCACGGAAAACGACGTTGCCCTGGCTTCGGCCTCCAACGGCATTATTTTGGGTTTCCACACGCGGTTGGACAGCACCGCCGCGGAAAAAGCAAAGCGGGAAGGCGTGCAGGTCAAATTGTACGCGATTATTTATGAATTGATTGACCAGGTGAAAGAGGCCATGGCCGGCCTGCTGGAACCCGTCACCAGGGAAACCATTATCGGCTCCGCCGAGGTCCGGAAAGTATTTGAATTATCCAAGGGCGCCCCGGTGGCCGGCTGCATGGTTTCCAGCGGGCGAATCGTCCGCGGCAAAGTCCGTGTGCGCCGCCGCAAAGATGTCATTTTCGAAGGAGTTACCCAGTCGCTTCGCCGCTTTCAGGACGAAGTCAACGAGGTCCGGGCCGGGATGGAGTGCGGCATTCGCGTCGAGGCATTCGGAGAATTCGAGGTGGGAGACAACATTGAATGTTACACCGTGGAGAAGGTTGCGGCGAAGTTATGAAAACGGTGCGGAGGGGAAATTATTTGTCCATTTTTCCAGTAATCCATTAATTCATCAGTCCGATGCCCATACTTCGACACGAGCGCGTACGCGAGCTGTTAAAGCGTGAGATCGGCGAAGCGATTCGCCGCGAATTCCACGTTAACGAAGCCGGCCTCATCTCAGTCAATGACGTTGACGTGGCCGGTGATTTGAAATCTGCCGTGGTCTTCATCAGCATCTTTGGGACAGCGGCCCAGCAAAAGCGCGGGCTGCAATTGCTGACGGAAAATCGCGTGCGCATCCAGGGCCTGGTCGCCCGCTCGGTCGTGCTCAAGTACACCCCGACTTTAAAATTCGTGTTCGACGATTCCATTGTGCGGGGAAACCGCGTTTTGCAAATCATTGAGGAACTGGAAAAGGCCCAGTCGCCAAAAGACCAGGGTGAAACACGATGACGTCCTATCCAAAAATCATTGACCGCATTCTTGAGTCCATCCGGGAACACAAGACGTTTTGCGTGGTTGGCCACGTTCGCCCCGATGGAGATTGCGTGGGCTCACAACTTGCGCTCACAATCGCTTTGCGCAACGAAGGCAAGCGGGTCACCTGCTGGAACGAAGACCCCATTCCGGTAAAATATAAATTTCTTGATCCGGACGGCTTGTTTGAAAGGCCCAAGGCGGGCAAACAATTCGACTGTGTCATCGCGACCGATTGCGCCAGTTTTCAGAGGCTCGGCTCGGCGGGCCAACACTCGCTGGACCGAAAGGTTTTGATCAACATTGACCATCACGAGAGCAACCCGCGCTATGGTGATATCAACTGGGTTTCGGCGCGCGAACCCTCGTGCGGCGAGTTGATATTCCGTCTTCTCAAGGCCGCGAGATGGCCGATTACAAAGCCGATTGCGGACAATCTCTTTGCGGCGGTGTCCACGGATACCGGGTCATTCCAATATCCCACCACGCGGCCAGGCACCTTCCACACGGGCGCAGAACTCGTCACCCGCGGGGCGGACCTCGCCGAAATTTGCGATGAGGTTTACCAGTCTTATCCCCTGTCGCGGGCCCGCCTGCTCCGGCATCTATACAATAAATTCAAACTGACCGATAACGACCGGATTGCCTACTTGTGGCTCAGGAAAATCGATTTCACGCGCACCGGCGCTGAAAGCAATGATACCGAAGGGTTGATCGACCATATCCGGGCGATAAAGCCTGTGGTCGTTGCTTGTGTTTTTGAAGAAATCGAGCCGGAGTTGACGCGCATCAGTCTGCGCTCGAAAAGTCCAAAGGTGAACGTCAATGAGATCGCTGCGCAATTCGGCGGCGGCGGCCACCTCGCGGCGGCGGGAGCGCGGATTCCCGGCAAACCCATGGCTGTGCAGCGCCAGGTGATTGCCGCAATCAAACGCGCACTGGCCACGGCCAGATGATAACTTGAAATGCCGCGCCCCGGCAAACCAGCGGCTTGATTTGCGGCAACGGGCTGTGGCTTAATTAAGCCCAGTGAACATCGTAGGCATCATCCCCGCGCGTTACGCCTCCACCCGGTTTCCCGGCAAGCCCCTCGCTCTCATTTCAGGCAAACCACTCATCCAGCGTGTCGTCGAACAATGCCAGAAAGCCAAATCGCTATCGGAAGTCGTCGTCGCCACGGATGACGAACGAATTTATACTGTTGCAAAGAAGTTTTGCCGCGTTGAAATGACTTCGGCAAATCATCCCAGCGGGTCGGACCGCATTGCCCAGGCGGCGGGGAACATTCCGTCGGACGGGATTGTAAATATTCAGGGCGATGAACCCATGATCGATCCTGCGGTGATTGACATGGTAGCGGGGGCGCTCGAACTTTCCCAAATGTCGACAGCCGCCACCCCGATAAAAGATGCGGCTGAATTGCTTAACCCGAACGTGGTAAAAACAGTGGTGAACGCGGCTGGACGCGCATTATATTTTTCGAGGCGCACGATTCCCTACTTGCGCGAGAACGCCGACGGCTCCGCCGCCCAACAATTGCAGGCCTTTTCATTTTTGAAACATTTGGGCATCTATGGTTACCGGCGTGAGACGTTGTTAAAGCTCGTCAAATTTCCGGTATCGCCCCTGGAGAACGCCGAAAAATTGGAGCAGTTGCGGGCGCTGGAAAACGGAATAGAAATCGCGGTGGTCAAAGTCGATTATGATAGCGTGGGCGTGGATACCCCGGAAGACGTCGCCAAAGTTGAAAAACTCCTGATTTCGTGAAGAAAATTGACGCTGACGGATTGCGCTGCTGTTGCTATCCTCGGCAGCCGGAACGTGGTGACGTTGACAGGCGATATACACTTTGAACAGGCAGGTTTAGTCGCCCTTCTAAAATAATTTTAAATGAAATTCATATTTGTAACAGGTGGCGTGGTGAGTTCGTTGGGCAAGGGCCTTACGGCAGCCGCGCTGGGCACGCTACTGGAAAATCGCGGCCTCAAGGTGGCGCTTCAAAAATTCGATCCCTATTTGAATGTGGATCCCGGCACGATGAACCCGTATCAGCATGGCGAGGTGTATGTGCTGGATGATGGCGCCGAAACGGATTTGGACCTGGGGCATTACGAGCGATTCACCAGCACCAAGCTCACGCGCATGAACAACCTGACCAGCGGCCAGGTTTACCAGACCGTCCTCAATAACGAACGGGAAGGAAAATATCTCGGCAAAACCGTGCAGGTCATTCCCCACGTCACCGACGAAATCAAAAATCGCATTCATCTGCTTGCGGAAAAAACCAAGGCCGATGTCATCATCACCGAGATCGGCGGCACCACGGGTGATATTGAGGGACTGCCGTTCCTGGAAGCCATCCGGGAATTTGCTCTCGAAGTGGGCTATAATAACGCGATATTCCTCCACGTAACCTATGTGCCCTACATCAAAGCCGCGGGAGAATTGAAGACCAAGCCGACGCAGCAATCCGTGGCCAAACTTCGCGAAATCGGCATAGCCCCGCACGTCGTCGTTTGCCGGTGCGAAAAGCCGTTGGACAAGGAATTACGTCAAAAAATCTCGCTGTATTGTAATGTCCCGGTTGAAGCCGTCATTGAGGAGAAAGACGTGGATCATTCGATCTACGAAGTGCCTTTGATGCTCCAGCGAGAACGGATGGACGACCTGGTCTGCCGCCTCCTTGGTTTGCACACCCCGGCCGCCAACATGGTCCATTGGCAGGAAATTATCCGCAAACTGATCGCGCCCCAGCATCGCGTGCGCGTGGGTGTCGTGGGCAAATATATCGAATTGCAGGATGCCTATAAGTCCGTCTATGAGGCGATCATTCACGGCGGCATCGCCAACGACTGCGGCGTGGAAATCGTGCAGGTGGACGCGGAGGAAATCGAAAAGGACGGCGCCGAACAAAAGTTGCGCGCGCTCGGAGGAATCATCGTGCCGGGCGGGTTCGGCGAACGCGGCGTGGAAGGCAAAGTCAAAGCGGCCCAATATGCGCGCGAAAACAAAATTCCGTATCTGGGCCTTTGCCTGGGAATGCAGATCGCGACGATTGAGTTTGCCCGAAATGTGTTAAAATTACCAAAAGCCCATTCCACGGAATTTGATATCAACACGCCCAACCCCGTCATTGCCATGCTGGACGAGCAAAAGCGTGTAACGAAAAAAGGGGGCACCATGCGCCTGGGATCCCAATCCTGCCAATTGATCCTCGGGACAAAAGCGGCCAATCTCTACGGCTCATTTGTCATCAGCGAGCGTCATCGCCATCGCTACGAATTCAACAATGCGTATCGGGAAAAATTTGAGAAGGCCGGCTTCATTTTTAGCGGCAATTCCCCGGACGGCAAGCTGGTGGAAGTAATCGAATTAAAAGACCATCCGTTTTTTCTGGCCAGCCAGTTTCACCCGGAATTCCTGAGCAAGCCGCACCAGCCGCATCCGCTATTCAAAGGCTTCATCGCCGCAGCGCACCAGACCATCCACAATAAGCCGCTGTGAGTCTTTTCGAGACCATTTCAGCAGAAACAAAGAAACGGGATTTGCGCTTTTTGGTTATTGGCGGCCTTGCTGTCAATTTTTACGGCTACTCAAGGGAAACCGGCGATCTGGATCTATTGATCCACCGAGATTCCAAAGAACAATGGCTGACATTGTTTTCCGGCCTGAACTATGCGGTTTACCAGGAGGGCGATGGATTTCTGCAACTTTCGCCGCCAAAGGATAGTGCGTGGCCTGTGGACCTGATGTTGGTTCGCGAAAATACTTTCGGCCCGATGCATTCGGCAAGTCGAGAGGTTGAATCGCTTCTTGAAAGATTTTCTGGATGTGGAAAATTTAATCCGCATTAACAAAGTTGAGATCAACTCCGAAAATATCAAACAGTTGTTCGAAAAATACGGCGCTGCGGCATTATATGACAGAATATCCACTTCACTCGCCAACGAGTGACCAAGTGAACGAGCGGCCGGCGCTGGAGTTGCCGACTGATCCGGATTTTATTTCTCGCCCGCCACAAATCGACTTGCAAGCCATGCTCCGCCGAATCGCGGAAAACATAGCATGGCGAAATCGCCGCCCGGGAGAAGCTGAACGGCGTGCCAATGAGAAAATCCCCATTGAATTTGTGCTATAGACATTCTGCGCAGGCTATGGCGGTGAAGGATCACTTTTGCCGGGCATGACTTACATATGCCCGATCAAATTATCCCCGAACTCGCTGCATTTGATTTGGGTGGCGCCTTCCATTAAGCGGGCGAAATCGTAGGTCACACGCTTGGACGCAATAGCACCGTTAAGTCCCTTTAGAATTAGATCTGCGGCTTCGGTCCAGCCAATGTAGCGCAGCATCATCTCACCGGAAAGCACAACGCTGCCCGGATTCACCATGTCTTTATTCGCGTATTTGGGCGCGGTGCCGTGTGTGGCTTCAAAGATGGCGTGACCGGAAATATAGTTGATGTTCCCGCCAGGGGCGATGCCGATTCCGCCGACCTGGGCGGCAAGAGCGTCGCTAAGGTAATCACCGTTCAGATTCAATGTGGCGATCACGTCAAAGTCGTCCGGCCGCGTTAGGACCTGCTGCAAAGTGATGTCGGCAATGCTGTCTTTGATAACAAGACCCGCGCCGGGCTTGCCGTCCGGAATCTTGCACCACGGACCGCCATCCAGTTCTACCGCGCCGTACCTTTCTTTCACCAGTTGGTAGCCCCAATCCCGAAACGCCCCCTCGGTGAACTTCATGATGTTGCCCTTGTGCACCAGCGTAACACTCTTGCGCTTGTTCGCGATGGCGTACTGTACGGCCGCGTGAATCAGGCGGACAGTGCCGAGGTAGCTGACGGGTTTGATCCCGATGCCCACGTCAACCGCCGTCTGATGCGGAGAACCGGCGGACTCCGACTGCTTCAGCCATTCCGTGGCCGCCTCTTTGGTGCCAAAACGGATTTTTTTAAATTCCTTCGGGAAATTTTGGGCCAGGAAATCCAGCACTTTCTGGCTTTCCGGTGTTCCACCGGCGTATTCGATGCCGGCGTAAATGTCCTCGGTATTCTCGCGAAAGATGACCATGTCCACCTTTTCAGGACGTTTCACGGGCGACGGGACGCCGGTGAAATATTGCACCGGGCGCAGGCAGACGTAGAGATCGAGCATTTGGCGCAGGGCGACGTTGAGCGACCGGATTCCGCCGCCGACGGGCGTAGTGAGGGGGCCTTTAATTCCAACCAGATATTCCTTGAATGCTTCGACCGTGTCGTCGGGCAGCCAGTTGTTGAATCGTTTAAATGATTCCTCGCCGGCAAAGACTTCGAACCACGAAATCTTTCGCTTGCCGCCATAAGCCTTTTGGACGGCGGCGTCAAAAACACGCACGCTGGCAGCCCAAATATCCGGCCCCGTACCGTCGCCGCGAATGAATGGAAGAATCGGGTTGTCCGGCACGTTTAGTTTGCCGGCCTGGATTGAAATTTTTGCGCCCGCGGGCGGCGTGATGTCTTTATAAGCCATGTTGTGAGTATTTAATAATGCTAAGCAGAAGGAAACCGCCGAAAAGGTCGAAAATCAAGGAAAATCAAGGGTAGTGAATTGAAATTACCGTCGGCCGTCATACCACAGATGGCAGGCTTCCCGGTTGTTGAGGAGGCGACGATCTTTGAACAAGCGTGTCAGCAGCCGAAAGTGTTCACGGAACGTGTACAGTTGCAGCTTCCGGGCGGAGGTGACGAGAGGATGCCGGTGAAGGATGACGACTTCTTTGCCAGCCTCACTGGCCGCTTTCCACAGCCGTTGGCTCAATTCCAACTCTTCCCCTGCGAACAATTCGTGGCTAAACCCGCCAATGCGTCGAAAGGTCGCCGCTTCACAAAAAATAAACGAACCAGCCAGCAATCGCCGCCAGCGGCTTGCTATATTCCAAAGCGATGTGATCCACCCGCCGACCAGATGTTTCCGGTCCATACGAATCGTCGCGCCTCCTGCCAGACAACGGCCGGATTCTATCGCATCCGCCACATCAGAGAATAATTCCGCATTGGGATGCGAGTCGGCATCCACGAAAACAAGCCAGTCACCCGTTACGGCTTCCGCGCCACGGTTGCGAGCGCGGGCAATCTGATTGATTGGCTCAAAAACGACTGTCGCGCCTGCGGCGCGAGCAATTTCAGGAGTTTTATCCGTGGAATTATTGTCACACACCACTAATTCGGTCGTCCAACCGCGTTTATGAAACGCGCGAGAAGCCCGATTAATTTGGTCCAGCGAATCGCCCAGCAAACGCTCTTCATTAAATGCCGGAACGACGATAGATATCTTCACTATGAAAGCGTGCCCGAATTTACCGACAATTTCAATTGTTTGAATGGTGAGGCGTTTTGGAGCTTCGCCCCATCTTCACTGCCTTGAATCTACGACAATATCATCCGATGTCCACATGACTCGATCCGGCCCGGCGGAATGGATTTCGGTGTCGGCGCCGGATAGCTGGTGAAAAAAATACGGCGTGCCCCACGGATCCACCAACTCGCCATCGCCGTTGACACGCAGGCCTGCGTCCGCACTGATGAAATCGATATGCTTTGGATTTTTGCCCCTGAGCTCACTTGTGATTTCCTGATTATTGCCGACGGGATTGCCGCCAAACATTTCGCCGTATTGCCGGATAGCACGGCTCATATTTTGCATAACGGTGGATGGTTCGAAATTGGTGAATTGCAACGGCGCCGGAGGTCCTCCGGGCGGAATTACAAGGGCGACGGCGCCCGGGCCGGGATTGGCTGGCGAAGGATGCACGTTCGCGAAGTTGGAGTGAATAATGGCGACGATGTTGGAATTCTGATTGGCCAACGCACGGTTCACGGCGGCGTTTTGCTCTTCGAGGGTCCTCTGTCCTGATGGCTGCTGACGGGTGGAATACAAAAACCAGATGGCGATCACAGCAGCAAGGCCCACAACAAGGGCAACCCATTTTTTCATACGAAACCGAGATTCGACGACGGAAACCGGCTGAGGTTCGGAAACACGGTCGCCAGGTTGTCCGGGTCGATGCCAAACCACGTCGCCAATGTGGCGAAATATTGATCGATCGCGGTCGTGGGGATCCAACGTCCCGTGCTGGTGTCGTTCGGGCCGTTGAGGGTTTGCACGGGAAATTGGCCGTAGGTCATTTGGCCTCTGACCGCTCCGCCAAGGATCATGTGATGGCTGCCCCAGCCGTGATCGCTGCCCTCGCCGTTGCTGGGGAACGTGCGGCTAAAGTCGCTGCACGTGAAGCTGGTGACATTGTTGGAGAGCCCGAGCTGTTCCATCGCGCGCTGGAAGGCATACATAGACTCGCTCAACTCGGCAAGCAGGTTTGTGTGCGCGCCAATGAGAACGTTATTCGGGGTATTGGCAGCGTAATTGGTCTGGCCCGTATGTAAATCGTACCCGCCAACCTGCACGAAGAAGATTTGGCGCAGCATTCCAAAGCCGCCCTGGTTGACCGGAGTGCTGCCCGCCGCGATCAACCGCGCCACCATTTCCAGTTGCGGACTTAGGGTGGAGGTAAACGCCGCGCCTCCCTCTGGCGGGGTAATCGTCACCGGGAATTGATTCGACCAAAACGTCGCCGAGGCCGTATTGGAAATAGCTTTGTTAAGCAATGCCGCGTTATTAATGGATTGTTCTGCGACCGACGCGTATGCCTGCGCCTGCAAATTCGTATAGGGCAAGCCTAAGATATTCATCAGTGTCGGCAAG
>DASYZW010000436.1:0-2390 GCA_035945915.1 Verrucomicrobiia bacterium
CTTAATACGTCCCCGGGGGACGGTTGATTGCTGCTGATGTTTTCAACAAAAACTCCGCCGCTGGAATCCTGGATGAAAAAGCGTCCGCCCCAATCCTGTTCCGCCGCAGTGACCACTCCGCGGATTGAGACTTTGATCGCCTTTGCCGCCTGATCGCCCGAAAGCGCGAGCACCGATGAGGCGTTGGTTAATACCGTATCGGTTACCCCGGCAGCAATGACCCGCGCCCCGCTCCAGAAGGCGAAAATGGTGAGCGTAACAATGAGGGCTTTTTTCACGGGTGACTAACAGCTTGTATTACAACTCCCGCGGTTTCAAGGAAAACCCGCCCCCTCCTAAAGGGTGGGTTTGCGCTGGAATTGAAGTCAAAGCTTGCCAACGGGTCCGCACGATTAAGGCTTTTAATCGAACGAATGATCCAATCCTTTAAAGCCCAAACTCACAGCCCACCCTAAAGAGTGGTGTGGTTACGGCCATGGTCATGAGAAGATAGCAACATAGCCGCCGTCATTACAGCTCTACTGCAATTATTGAACGCAACTTAATCTATGAAACGAATCATCCTGATAACGCTTGGTATAGTCTTTGCCGTCAGATTGTCATCCGCATCCGACACTTTTTCCTATACTGCAACCGGGGCGCCCGGTAATGCTCCGGATGGAGTCGACCAGAACAACAATCCCGTAAACATTTGGACGACTATCGTTACCCTGGGTGGAACCAATGGCGCCGGCGTCTATTTTGGCAATCCCGATGGCGGAGGCGGTATCGGCGGCAGTTCTGAAAATTCCTGGCAGCTTTACAGTTACCAAAACGACGGCACGGGACTTGGCGGCAGCGTGGATGCGACCAACCAGTTCGCGGGCGGTCCGCTAACGGTGGGCCAGACGGTCTCGATCAACTTCGTCATGCGCGCGACTGATCCCGCCTCCGGAGGCCGTCCGCCAGGCACAGTCGGCGTCAGCCTCTTAAGCGGTACCGGCGCCGCCGTTGAGTTTTATATCTATGGCGGCGGTCCCGGCCACTATTTCTATACCGACGCCGGTTCAACTGCGGCAAACGCCGGGCCCTTCGCATATCAATATCAAAATGCGTTCAACATCGCTTTCACAATCACCGGCCCAAATACCTATAGCGCAATCGCGGGTTCGGACAGTTGGACCGGCACATTTAACGGGCCAATCACTGGAATTGACGTTTTCAACCATGCCGGCGGCAACGCCAGCGACGTAGGATTTAATAACCTGGCAGTTGCTCCCGAACTGGCCATCAACAACATCACGCCCAATGACAACAATGCCCTTTTCAATGCAACCAATACTTTTAATTTCGCCATCAACTCCCCGGCTTCGCCCGTCATCGGCAGCGGCGTCCAGGTAATTTTGAACGGCATTGACGTATCCAGCAATTTGGTATTTGTCGGAGCCGGCACGGAAAACGTCAGTGTCTCCTACACCAATCTTCAGTTAAACCAGAATTACTCGGGCAAAATCACTGTAACCAACCAAGCCGGCTCGGTCGTTACCGCCCCTATATTGTTTGATACCTTCAGCACAAGCTATTTCACCTGGGAAGCGGAGGACTTCGATTTTAACGGCGGGCAATTCATTGATAATCCCGTGATTTCAACGAACAGCGCCCAAAGCTATTACAACACCGTGGGACTCACGAACGTGGACGAATATGCGCCAAATTACAGCGCAACCCAGCCTCATCTATGGCGGGCCAATGATGAAGTGTCCACGGCAGGGGCCGGCGACACGACCCGCGCCCAATTCGCGGCCGCGGGAATTCCTGATTATCTGATCGGATATTTCAATCCGGGCAATTGGGTCAATTATACACACACCTATCCCGCGGGCACCTATAACGTGTACGGCCGTCTTGCCAATGGAAACGGCGGCCAGGCCAGTTGCTCCCTGGCGGTGGTGACCAGCGGACAAGGGACGACCAACCAGACACTAACGCAATTGGGAACCTTCCAATTCGCCGCGCGCGGCTGGAACAATTTTGATTTTGTGCCGCTCACCGATCCCTGGGGCAACCTTTTGGCGGTCAAATTGAACGGCCAAACGACCCTCCGCGTAACCTCCGGCCCGTTGGGCGGAGGCATCAATGCGAACTTTTTTATGCTCGCTCCCGGCTCCAATACCCCGCCGGCCATCGTGAATATTTATCCCGACGGTCTGCAGCCGTTTGAAACCACGAACACGCTCACATTCGGCGTTACGTCCCAGCTCAGCACCGTCAGTGCAAACAGCATCCAGGTGACGCTGAACGGGACCAATGTTTCCTCCCAACTCAGCATCAGCGGAAACTCGACCAATTGGAGCGTGAGCCTTCCCCTGCCGCAACAGGCGTATTATTCGCTCTCCATCACCGCGACCGAC
>DASYZW010000437.1:0-5914 GCA_035945915.1 Verrucomicrobiia bacterium
TTGAATCCCAAGCCGGGAGACATGATTGCTCAGATTCAACAGCTCGTTACAATTAAAAAGTAAATATGTTGCCAATCGGTCAATTTAAACGTTTTGATGTCCGTGAGCTATTGTCGCGCGGTGTCGAACCGTTGCCTGAAATCGTTAAAAAGGTGAATGAACTCAAGACGGACGAAGGTCTGATTATCATCGCGCCATTCCTTCCTTCGCCGCTGGTTGAAAAGTTAAACAGCGAAGGTTTTAGCTCCAAAATCGAGCGGGGAAAAGGCGCGGATTGGATTGTTTACTTTTGGCGCGAAGTTCAATGAAATTATCCAAATGAGTGCCCCACTAAATGAACTCAAAAACGCCGTCATTATCAACACGCTCCGAAGCTGTCAGCTTTTTACCGGGCTTCCAACAGTTGATTTGCAGAACATTGCAAATGTGGCCGTCGTTAAAATGTTGGAAAAGGATGAATACCTGTTCCATGAAGGAGATCCGGCGCGGGGGTTTTATATCGTCCAAAAAGGCGCGGTAAATATTCATCGTGTCACCGCCAGTGGAAAGGAACAGGTCATCCACGTTTTTCGCACCGGCGATTCGTTTGCAGAAGTAGCTTTGGCCACACCCACGGGTTATCCCGCCGATGCCCGGGCAATAGAAGCGACACAAGTCCTGTTGGTTCAAAAAGATGGCATTCTGGAACTACTCAAGCGCCAACCAGAACTCGCATTGCGAATGCTTGGCTCCATGAGCAGCCATTTGCGTGTATTGGTGGGGCAAATTGAGGACCTCACCGCAAAAGACGTGGAAACCCGCCTCGCGAACTGGCTCGTTAAACGCTGTCCCGATCCTCAATGCGAATCTCCGGTCAAAGTTGAATTGACCGTCCCTAAGAGAGCGCTGGCAGCGGAACTTGGGACCGTAAGCGAAACCTTCTCCCGAACCCTGGCAAAATTCCGCGAGCATAAGTTACTCGCCGTAAAGGGCAAAGTAATTACGGTCCTCTCACCGGCCAGGCTAAACTCGTTGCTGCGCAGAAATTTGGGAGAATGACGGAATGGTTCGATTGTGAACGGACTAAATTAACAGAAGCACTCGACATCAAAGAGCGGAAGCCAGAGGGCGACGGTTTGGGCGATGGCGATTCCTTGTAATGAGCGTGTCCTGCCGTCCCTGCCGGGACGGAAATTCATTTTTGGCAGGATTCCAGACACTCCGTTTCCGGCTACTTGCCATGGGAGGTTCCCCGACGTGTTTTTGTGTATGTTATCCATGTTCCGGGGGATTGCTAGGGCGCGACGACGCCGACGCGGTAAAAGTAGGGGATGTTGTTGGTCGCTGAGGTGTCGGTGTAGCTGGTCTTGATGGATTGGCCGGTGATGTTGCTTTGAATGGTTGAGAACGGCGGTTGACTGGTTAAATTTGTCGAGCGCTGGAGGAAATAAGGGATACCGCTGACGCTTTGCCAGGTGACGGTGACGCCTGAGGTGGTGTTCGTCGCTACCGGTGTGAGCATGGCCAGGATGGATGCGGGATTGGTCGGATTCAGGCCGGCGATCCAATCCTGGTAGACGTTAAAGGGTGTGCCGTCCAGGTTGGTGAAATCAATTGAGCCATCGGTGGGCAGGCCGTACTGCTGGAGGTATGCGTATGAGATGACGGATGTGGGTGATTGATATTCATATGCGCCGATGTCAACCGTGCCCGCCGACGATCCGCGGATTAGCGGCGAGGTCGAAGGCATCGGGAACGCTATAAATATTCACGTCGGCGTTGTTGCCGGAATTGATACACGGTGAGTTGAATTGAAGTTGGAAGTTGCCAGCAGCAGAGTTTACGAATAGAGGCGCGTTCGTAATATTGTTTGGACCATCCGAAGCCGAATCCGGGGTTGTGCAGCAATAGGTCAGGTAGCAGTTCGTGGTATTGGCCCCTCCCGCGGCAGCGCTGTTATTATAAACGATCGAATTATATACATCTTCTCCGGAATCCCCACCACCAATTCCACTTGAAGAATTGCCGACGACTGTACAGTTACCCATTTCGGCGTATTCACCACCGCCGCCAACGCTTACGGCCGAATTTGAGATAACCAGACAGTCGTTGAGAAACCCCTCATAGACGCCACCGCCGATTGGCGCCGAATTGAACTGGAGAATACAGCCATTCAATACAGACCCTCCGCCAGACGAGGACCCGGAAGCCCCGCCACCATATTGCAAGGCGCTGTTGCCACTTACAAGACAATTGCTCAATCGGCATTCGAACGCTCCGCCTCCATAATTGGTCGCCGAGTTACCGGTTAAAGTGCAGTTGAAAAGACTTGAGTAACTGGCGGCACCGCCGTCATTGGTCGCCCAATTGCCATTGAGAGTGCAATTCATGAGATTTGCATAATAGACACCGCCGCCGGTGCCGGCCCAATTGCCGCTCATGACGCAATTGGTAAGAAGCGGTGGCGTGGCGTTCGGGTTACCAGGGCCGGCGAATCCACCGCCGAAGGCAGCCCAATTTCCAACCAAGGTGCAGTGATCCATAGTAATCCCTGCCTGGGCGGTGGAATAGCCTGCGCCGCCGCCCTCACTAGGAAGGGGTCCGGTTGCCGGGGCCGAGTTGCTTATGATCAAGCAGTTCTGGACGAAGCAATCATAGACTCCTCCCCCTATTCCGGGATACGGCGAGCGCATCCCCAATGTTCTTGCCGGAAGTGCTTGATTATTACTGACAGTGCAGTCATAAAGTGTGGAATTCGCCGCTCCGCCTCCCTGGAAGGAAAAATTGCCAGAAAGCCAACAATTGGTCAGCGTGGAGAAAACAGCCCCGCCGCCCGCGTAGCCTGCGGAATTGTTGTAGAAAGAGCAGCCATTTAATTGCGCTGAATAACAGCCGCCGCCCACAGGGAGTGTACTATTCGTTGCGATGTTTCCAGTAAAAGTGCAGTTATAATATGTCCCGCTGTAGCCACCGGCGCCTTGTACCGCCAAGTTGGATATAACGATGCAGTTTGAAATGACGACATTGCTGGACACGCAAAAGACGCCGCCGCCCTGGAAAGCATGGCCGTTTGCTAAGGTGAAACCGGAGAGCACAGAGCCATTGGTAAGGTAGGCGCAGCGCGCGAAGTGGCTTCCGTTTATTGTCGTTACGGCGGCGCCGTTGACGCTTTGAATCGTGATCGCATCGGATGCGAGGACGCAATTGGTCGCACCGTCGTTGCTCACGCTACCAATGGTCTGATAGACGCCGTCCGTTACAATAATATCGTCTCCGGCGAGAGACGCATCCACGGCATACTGGATCTTTGTTGCGGCGGTGGCCCAAGTTAAATAGGGAGACGTGGGCGTGGAATTGCTGACGTTCACATATCGGATGGATGGGCCAGGATTGGTTAATGGAGTCAGCGTGGCAACCGCACTGTTTGTACTGCCTAAGACATTCGTGATTAGCACCTGATAATCGCCACCGTCGCTGGATTCTAGATTTTCTATGGTTAAATTGGCAGAGGTAGAACCACTGATGCGGCCATTGTCAGACACGGGATTGCCATTTAAATACCATTGGTAGCTCAATTCGTTTCCGGATGCGATTACAGAAAGATTTGCTGTGCCGCTCAACAATACGGCCTCATTGGTGGGTTCGGTTGTAATCTGGATGTTGGTAATCACCAGCAGTGACGCTGCTGAACTTGTTACGGCACCATAACCATTTGCAACAATCACCTGATATGTTCCTATGTTGGTTAGTTGTGCGTTGAAGATTGTCAACACGGAATCTGTAGAACCACTGATTTGTCCCCCGTCAGTTAAATTGGTTCCGTTGAACTGCCATTGAAGACCGATGCAAAGGCCCGTTAGTTTCAATAACCGTTGTTTCATAATCAACTCTCAATTTTCCCTGAATTTGATTTGTTCTCGTGGTTTGGTTTTAGTCAGAGTCTCGTGAGCTCCTCTCCTGCAATAGATTTAGGAATGTGCGGTTACGGCAATGGTCGAGGCGATGAAGGAGGAAATGCGGAAGGACAATGAGGGGCAAGTTTGAGTTTGCGAGAAGTGCCTCATAGTGCCTCATGTCGAGTTTGCTCGATTATGCCCAGATTTTACTCCCTAGTCAAGAAAAAAGCGCGTCGAGCCAAAAGGAGGGTGCATCCCCAAGCCGAGCTTACCATTTAAGGGGATGAAATTCGAATTTCGCCGGAGTGTTGGCATCGGTGTCGAGTTCGATCGAGAGCCAGCCACCATCTTTTAGGAGTTGGATTCCCGCCAACGCCGGGCATAGCCGCACATGAAACGTTTTCCACAATTTGGCTTCCCTGAGACCGCCGGTGATTCTTCGGACGCCTACGCCGAGAAATGAAACGGGGGGCAGCCAGGAGAAAGCGCGACTCAATCGAATCACAACATTGGTATGAAGATGGCCGACGAGCGTTTGCTCCAAACGAGTTAAATTGTCGCGCACGACCGGTTCACGCCACAAAAACGGGAGCGCCGACGGATCGTGAGAGAATAAAATGACACGTTCGCCCGGTTTCAATCCGGCGAAAGCGGCGCGGATGTTTTCCATATGGGTTTGACGCAACTGATCCCAGCCGGCGGCGTCCGCGGCGGTTACGTCGAGCCGGTAGAGGGGCAGGGCGACGAGCGAGGAAGTGATGCCGAGCAAAACATATTTACCAAATGACACACGCCAGAACGGTTCAATACCTAAACCCTGCGTCACACGCGGCCAACTCGCCAGGGTCATTGAACCGCGTCCGCTGAACAGGTCCGTTTTGCCCAGTTCATGATCGCCGATAGTGACGCGGACCTTCTCAGCGAACCTGGAGCGAATTTTGTCGAGGCATTCCTTAGCGCTGGCAAATGATGCGGGGTCGCTGACGCCAGCTTTTCCGGTATTGCAGGAGTAGTCTCCATTCGCAACGACCAGATCCGGCTGGCCGGCGGCGGCGAGAAACTCGTCCAGGAGGTTATTGTGCCCCCCATGATCACGCAGCCAGATGAAATGATGGAACGCCCGGGCGGCGATCCGGACGATGGGATTTTTTACCTGCTGCCAGTAGCGATTATTTGTGCAGCGCGCGCGTTCTTCGGCGCCGGCATAATGGACATCGCTGACGATCGCGATTCTGACTTTCATTTCGCGGCGAGCAAGGATTCGAGATCAAGCGGACGGGTGAACATTGCCAGGCCGCCGTCGGCGGTTCGTGGCCATTGTTCGCGCGGCCGATCCCAGTACAGTTCCACGCCGTTGTCATCCGGGTCGCGAAGGTACAAGGCTTCGCTCACGCCATGATCGGAAGCCCCTTCCAGTTCAATATTGGCCGCCACGAGACGACGCAATGCATCCGCCAGGAGGGCGCGTTCAGGATATAATATTGCGACATGATACAGACCGGTCGTGCCGGGCGGCGGTGGTGAGCCGCCTTTGCTTTCCCAGGTGTTCAGGCCGATGTGATGGTGATAACCGCCCGCAGAAATAAATGCGGCCTGGGAACCGAAACGCTGTTGCAGTTCAAAACCGAGGACACCGCAGTAGAATTTGAGGGCCCGGTCCAGGTCGGCCACCTTCAGATGGACATGGCCAATCCGGACACGCGAGTCGATGGGATTTGCATCCATTTACCGAGGATTCTAGCAGAGGCGACAAGCGAGGACACGCTTAATAACTTTTATGTAATTGTCTATTGCAACCGCCGTGGCAGGTAACCTCGACGAATTTGGCTGGCCCGGACGGCTTTTGGCGAGTGATGGACAATTTCGCCGGCGGGTCGAAATTAATCGGGCGACGTTGCCTTGAGGGGTCCCTAAAGGGACGACAAGGAAATGGCGTATTGCGCCTGATTGGTTCCAATGGCCCACATATTTAGCGGGTTGAGTGAGTACGGGAATTTGATGAATGTCCCGCTGCCATCGCACAAGACGTAATTTGAGCC
>DASYZW010000438.1:0-2434 GCA_035945915.1 Verrucomicrobiia bacterium
ACGTCCATGAAATGGCTGCAGCCATGACCCAATGCGTAAACGTGCCGAGGGCCTGGCCGCGCGCCCGAACGCGGTTGGGGAAAATCTCACTGATGAAGACCCAAATAACGGCACCCTGTCCGAAAGCATGAGAGGCCACGAAAACGAGCAGGCTGACGAGCACGAGCATGCCACCCTTATTGGTATAAAATGCGTACGCGGTGACAATGAGGCTCACAATATAACCAATGGAGCCCACAATCATCAGCCGGCGGCGGCCAAAATGATCAATGATCGCCATCGCCGCCATGGTGAATACCAAATTTGTAAAGCCGATGATTACCGACTGCAGTGATGCCATTTGCGCGCCGGCGCCCGCCATTTCAAAAATGTGCGCGGAATAATAGAGGATGGCGTTAATGCCCGAGAGCTGATTGAACATGGCTATGGCCACGGCAAGCAGGATTGGCTTGAGATATTTCCGGCAGAAAAACGGTTCGGTCAACGTATGATGCGAGACGTCCAACGACGCCTGGATTTCCCGGATTTCGTCATCTACTCCGCCGGCGTCGGTTCCACATTTTTCCAGGACCATTCGCGCTTCGGCGGTGCGGTTGCGCGCGATGAGCCAGCGCGGGCTTTGCGGCGTGCAAAAGAGCAGCAAAAAAAATGCAGCCGAGGGCGCAGCCATCACTCCAAACATCCAGCGGTATTGGCTTTCACCCAGTTGGAGGCTGACGATGATATAATTGGACAAAAAGGCCAGGAGGATTCCCAGGACGATGTTGAACTGCGCAAAGGCCACAAGGCGCCCGCGATATCGGGCCGGGGCGATCTCGGCGATATACATGGGCGAGGCCACGGACGCTCCACCCACAGCCAGTCCGCCGAGAAAACGAAACGCCAAAAAAGACCACCAGTCCCAAGCCATCGCGCAGCCGATGGCCGACACGAAATAAAAAATCGCCAAAATGAACAGCACACTGCGCCGGCCCAGGGCATCGGCGGGTTTGCTGATGGCAATTGCGCCGATAATAGTTCCCACCAAAGCGCTGGAGACGGTAAAACCGAGCAAAGCATCGGTAAGAACAAAGTGGCTCTTCAGCCAATCGGTCGCTCCCGATATCACGGCGGTGTCGAACCCAAACAGCAGTCCACCCAGCGCGGCAATGAGAGCACTAAAGACGACGCTGGCGCTTAAACGACTCCCGCCAATGGCGCCAATTTGCGATGACGAAACATGAGAAGTTTCAGGGGATGTTTTCACGCGGCCTAATTTAAACCGTCGTAACAAATTGTCACTACTATTAGTTTGCAAACGGCGTCTCCGGAGTTAACATTTTGATCCGCCGCATGAAGCTTCGACTGATTGAAAAACTAAATCGCATCCGGGCAAATCCATCGAGCCGGGAATTTATTATTGCAGACGCCCGGGATGCGGATATGGCCTGGGGCGTCCCGAGTCCGGGCACAGCGTATCCGCCGGCAACGGACGGCCGTTATCGCAGTATGCCGGAATTTCACGAGCAGATCCGCGGCGTCGCGCGCCAGGGCATTGTGGATATCCTGCTGGCGTCGATTTCCACGATGAGCCGTTTGGCCCATCAAGAGCGATTCTTCGATTCGCTGGATGTGACGCCCGCCGTGCGGATTAACGACGCGACGGACGTTTGGTGCCCGCGCGGCGGCCGTTACCGCAGTTATCCGTCCGCTCCGTTTGCCAGCGGCTTTATTGAGGAAGCACAATTTGGCAGCATCACCGCCGAACCTCGCGAACCTGTCGTTAACCTCGGCCTTTACTCGGTTACGCTTAATAATCAATTGCCCGAGGATCATCATTCCCTGCAGGCATTTAAAATCTTCCGGATGGAAGCCGAACGGAAAAAATTCAATTATTTCCTCGAAGTTTTCGCGCCAAACACAGATGCCGGCCTTCGGCCCGAGGAAATTCCCGCATTTGTCAACGACAGCGTCTGCCGCATGTTGGCGGGCGTGCCATTGTCCGGACGGCCAATTTTTTTAAAGATCCCTTATTTTGGTCCGCGAGCGCTTGAGGAACTTGTTGCTTATGATCCATCGGTCATCGTGGGAGTGCTGGGCGGCAGCAGCGGCACGACTTACGATGCGTTCAAGCTCATGGCCGACGCGCAAAAATATGGCGCGCGTGTGGCCCTCTTTGGCCGCAAAATAAAGGCGGCAGAGGATCCCCTTCTCTTCATCACGTTCCTGCGCGAGATTGTCAACGGCGCCGTTTCCCCGGAAGAGGCGGTCAGGGCATATCATCGCGGGCTGGAGGAACGGAAAATTCGACCGCTCCGTTCCGTTGGCGATGACCTTCAAACCACGGATGCAACTTTAAACTATTGAAAGGAAAAATACGATGCCTACTCAACTCACTCAAAATGTCGCAAGCTTTCTGCAGGCTCCAATTCAACATTTTGTCGGCGGCCGATTC
>DASYZW010000439.1:0-5002 GCA_035945915.1 Verrucomicrobiia bacterium
GACATCACGCGGCGACGCTTCGCATGTATCCGAGAAATTGGAAACCATCCGGCGCGCGCCAGGACCCGAAGGAATCCCTGAAGCCGGGTCCGCCGGATGACAAAAGAAAACAGGCGGGACAGCCGGGCGCCAGCATTTCCACAAACACGATTTCAACGAAAGTCATTGCGCATTCGAGCGGACCGTCTACTGCCAATCCCGGGCTGGTCAGCGCTACAGTGACTAATAAAAGTTCCAGCCTCACCACGCGGACGAATGACGCGCCTGAGCCGCCCACGAACCTGAGAGTGGTTTCGGGGCAATAGAACTTGAGTCAGCACGGCCCGGCTTTATTTCGGGATTGAAAAGTAAAAGGTTGCGCCGCCGTCCACTACGCCCTCCGCCCATACCCGCCCGCCATGCCGCTCAATAATGCGTTGGACATTGGCCAACCCGATGCCCGTGCCCTCGAACTCGTCCTGGGTGTGCAAACGTTGAAACACGACGAAAAGCTTATGGGCGTACTCCTGATTGAAACCGGCGCCGTTATCGCGAATAAACACGATCGTTTCGTTGTCACGACTGTGAACGCGGCCAATTTCGATCCTGGCCCCAGCCCGCGCGACTGTGAATTTCAACGAATTGGAAATTAGATTGACCAATACCATTCGCAACAACGAGCGGTCGGCGCGCACTGAGGGCAGGGCATGAATTTTCCAGACAATCGTTCGCTCCTTCGTCTCCTCCTGAAAATCGCCCAATGTCTCCTTGATTAACTCATCAAGATTAACCTCCTGCTTTTGCAGTTCGGCACGACCGACTCGCGAGAACGCCAGCAGGTCATCAATGAGCTTCGTCATTTTTTTTGCCGACTGAAAGATTGTTGCCAAACGCGCAAGATTTGTTTCGGAAAGGCTCGCGCCGGCATCTTGTTGGATTGATTCAACGAAGCCAAGGATATGGCCCAGCGGGGCGCGTAAATCGTGGGAGACGGAATAGCTGAAGGCTTCCAGTTGCGCCGTGCGCTCGATGACCCGCTTTTCCAGCTCAAAGTTAAAACGGCGGATTTCATCTTCCGCCTGCTTGCGTTCCGTGATGTCGCGAACGTTGCATTGAATTACCTGATGATCACCGGCTTCATAGACGTTGCTGATAAATTCAACGGCAATGTGGCGGCCATCGCGCGTTTCCAGGGGCAGATTTTCATAACGGACATACCCGTCCTTCTGTAATCGTTCAAGCATGACCTTGTTCGATTCAATGTCCTTGAACGGGCTTAGTTCCCCCACGGTTTTGCCGATCATTTCACTTCGGGAAAATCCCAGCAGATTAAAAAGGAAAGGGTTCACATCGTTGATCCGGCCGGTATCAACGTCTAGAATCAGAATACCATCCTTGGCTGCTTCAAACAGGCGGCGGTAACTTGTTTCGGAAGCGCGAAGCGCCTGTTCTGTGCGCGCTTCGCTGTTCGTCCGATTTCCCTCTTGTTCATAGGTCTTCATTCCATTTTCCGATCAGCCGCGGCCAGCCTGGCACGTGATGTGATTTCCCGGCTGTATACATTTAGAGAGGCATCTTTACGTGAGCATTGTGCCGCCGTCCGTGCCCAGAACTTTTTTGACTGCTTTCAACAAATCATCATTGGAAAACGGCCTTTGCAGAGTCGCCTGGGGTGTTAGCCACGGCTTGCGGGCAAATTCCTGCGCGGGCAAATGTTCTGTGGCCATGATGATCGGGACGGTTATACACGCGGAGCGCAACCTGGCGATCATTTCAATGCCGGTCATATTGGGCATATTGTTATCGGTGACGACGAGGTCGTAATGATTGCCGGCGAGAAACGCATCCCAGCCGGCCGCTCCATCTTTGGCGTGCTCAACGTGATAGCCGGAGCCGACGAGCACATCGACACTGAGCTGGCGTGTGTCACTGTTATCATCCACGACGAGAATGCGGCGGGATGGATTCATGCGCTTTTGAATGGATGGGTCGGCCGGTTTTTCAGGCTGTGAGATGTCATTGGTCGCCATGGCGTAATCCCGAAACGTTAGTTGTGAGCTTCTGATGTCGTTTTCCGGTGTTTGCAATACTTTCTTAACCATGTCCAACAACTCGTCGATGGTAAAAGGTTTGGATAACGTGGCGTCCAGCAGCAGGGCCGGGAACTCCTTTAATTCTCCCGTTGGGATCGCTCCTGACGCCAGAATGACAGGCAGCGTCATCTCTTCCGAGCGCATTTTCCTGATTAATTCCAATCCGGTAACCTTTGGCATATTATTGTCAGTGATCAGCAAATCGTAACGGATGTTGGTGTCATGGAGAGCTTGCCAGGCGGCAGCGCCATCTTCGGCCGTGTCAACGTCGTATCCGAAACGAATCAAAGCTACGGCACTCATTTCGAGTATGTGAGAGTCGTCATCCGCCAGGAGGATGCGGCGCCGTGGCTTTACTCTTTTAGCAAGAATTTCAAGTGTCATAGATTGGATTTTCTGGTTTACTCCGGCCGCCTGTGATGATGGATGTGTATCGCCGCAGCGCCTGGATTGAGGCTGAACCGGCCGGGAAACTAATGATTGTCATTTTGCTAGAGTACGCTGGCGATCGTTCCATCGCCATGGGGTGTTCACCCTACAAGTTCTTAATAAGACGGCTAAAGTGTTATCCGCCTAAATCAAACTTTCCAATGTCGTTCATTCTCCATGGCATGGAGAAGTTTGGGCATTTCGAAACTAAAAAAGGAACACGCGATGGGTCATCCCGCCGAGAGTTTCGGTTCGTCGAAAACCGGCCCTTCAACATGAAAATAAGGCCGGAATACAGGCTATTCCGGCCCTTGGGGCAGGGGCGCTTTGTTGATTGCGCCGGTAAGATGTTTTAAACGGCCGCTCGTGCCTTGCGGCCAGGATGGCCGATAGCATCATGCGTCTGTTTCTCGATTTGATGAGTGTAGTCCAGGTGAGCGCACGGCCGCTATGGGGTGATTCCCCCATGCCGGACCTTTTGCTGTGGGGCACGCGAATTTTACCCGTTTCTCCTCCTGCGCCAGTTCCTGCTTTTGGTCCATTTGGCAGGATAATCAACCTACGAACCAACGTTGATTTCTTTTCAAGCTCTTTGGCTTTGGGGAGTTCATGTCCCGGTTGCAATTTTAATTGAGGCAAGTAGGTTTAACCAGGGAAAGAGCGTTGATGAAGGTCAACAGAACCCAAATAGCGCCTATGAAACGAGTCACTATTTTGGTGGTGGAAGATCATACGATTGTGCGTGAAGGGTTTGAAAGAATCCTCAAGCTCAAAGATGACTTCGAAGTGGTCGGCGAAGCGCAAGACGGACGGCAGGCCGTCGCGTTGGCCAAAAAACTTCGTCCCGCTGTGGTGCTGATGGATATTTCCCTGCCGGGTTGCAATGGCCTGGAAGCCACCCGGCAGATATTGAAAGCTGTTCCCGGCACCAAGGTGCTCATTCTTTCTGCGCACGATGACGACGCCTACGTCAAAAGCGCCATCGAATCCGGCGCCGCGGGGTTCCTGCTCAAGCAGACCTCAGCTGATGAAGTGTGCCAAGCGATTCGAGAAGCACGAAAGGGGAAAACAATTTTTAGCCCCGCGGTATCGATGCGTCTCAAGCGTCTCAATCCCCAGCCATCGAGCCATTTTGGGGAACTCGGGAAGAAAGTGACCCGCCTGACGCCACGCGAAATAGAAGTGCTCCAACTTATCGCCGCCGGCGAAGGCAACAAACAAATCGCGGCGGCTTTAAGCATCAGCATCAAAACTGTTGAAAAACATCGTGATCATCTCATGCAAAAGCTCGACATCCATGATACCGCCGGGCTAACGCGCTATGCCATCAGTACGGGCATCATTGAGGACAAAACCCGACGTGACGTTACCTTAGTGAGATCCTGATTCGCTGAAACAGCCAATAAATGTGGCATAACCAGGCTTAGCGTCGCGCCAACCTGGCCGGGCCCCGCGGCCACGGGCGGAACAATTTGCCTGAGCCATTGTCCCGCAGAAACTTCAAATTCCTTTTGCAGGATTTCAACATGGGTTTTGCAAATCTCCGGCGCGATACCGTGCGATCGCGTGATCCCCAGTGAGACTTATTTGAGCAGTTGGATGATGACCAGGCCGACCAGTTTCAAAGTGTTCATGCAAATGGTTTTTAGTTTTAACTTTCCACAAAGCGTACGATGCGGAAAAAAAGGCGGACCGGCCATGGTTTCGGTTTCTGCGAATTCTTTTTTATTGCCGAAACCAGTGGCCTGGTATTGTGGGTTAGTTCTTTGTGGCAATAAGGACACTTATCCGCGTACATGTAATTACCAAGTTTAACACGACAGTGGGGACATTTGAATTTAAACATTATCGCTATTTAATTAAGTGTCCCGTGGTTCACGGGGCTGCCAGGCGGGGCGGATGCTGTTCCACACGGATTCTCATTTAGCCTGCTGATGTGCATATCAACTTTTATTGAGCCCGGTTACGAGAAAATATAAACCCTGGCGAGGTTGCGTTCCGCGACTAATTCCGCCTCGGCCTCCAGCCAATGTTGCTTGTCGTGACCGTCCAACGAGCCCTGGTTGACATATCTTAAGTATGCGCTTTTGGCCACTTCGTCCGCCGACGGCTTTGTACTGGCCTCTTTTTGGTTTAAATCCGCCGTCCCAGTTCGCGGCGCCGCGCCGTCCGGTTCCTGATTGTTTGGAAATTTCGCTTGTTTCATAAACAGAAGATAGCGTCCTCCACAATGACCCCGCTATGGGGTATTCACCCCACCGACCTATTTGGAGGGCGGTCCGGTATTACGGTTATTATGCCTGCGGAGAAAGGTTATGATTTTCGAGCAGAAATACCCGGGAGCAAAAGGCTTCAATCGTGAGGCTTTCAGGCGGCGTAAAAATGGCGACCAGGCCCAAGGCGTGGTTTTGAAATCTACAATGACAATTGCGCAAAATACAAAATTGATGGCAAAACCCGAAATGTTGGACTTCAACCGTGTGAACTTCAAATCTCAAATC
>DASYZW010000440.1:0-1592 GCA_035945915.1 Verrucomicrobiia bacterium
AAGTCCGTACCGTGCTTTGATCCGGAACTGGGCCCGGGGGCCCTTGGCTATGCTGACGATACCCTGTTCGGGTTGCAATTGATGGAGGCGGGGTATGAAATCAAATATGCCGATGGCGCTGTTGTCGTTCATCATCCGGACAAATCCCGCCTGACCCGTGGCGCGTGGCTTGACGCAGCGTGTCAGCGGGCCCGGTCGAACGCCTATCTATTGCATCACTGGAAACATGCCAAGATTAAATTTCTGTGGATAAGATCGCTGTGGCTGTTAATGAAACTTAACCTCAGAAGGATTTTACGGCCGCCGCCGCCGCTGGATTCTGAAGGTTGTCCATACTGGGAATGGAGCTATGTTTATGATCTGGCGTTTTATAGGCAATATCGAATAGAACGAACGCGCCCCCGTAATTATGCCCGACATGGGCTTAAAAAATTAAACATGCCACAACAGGCCACACGTTTGCCTTTGCCCAAACCACGTGCATCGGGCGGGGGGGACATTCCAGTGTATGAAGGATAAACTGCGTCACTTGGATGCATTTTCCGAAGGAAATTTCTTTCGGCAGCGATGTTGGCCCGTTGGCAAAAGCTTTTTTCATTCGGTGGAGGGAAGCCAATCAATTAACCGCATTTTCCTGGCTTCTTTTCACCACCAATAATCGAAACCGTCAATCTCAATGAAAATAGCGATTGTCGGCCTTGGCTACGTCGGTCTTCCCCTCGCGCTCCAATTCTTGCGCTCAGGCGTCGAGGTTTTGGGTCTGGATATTGACCCGGCTAAGGTTGCTTCTCTCAATGAGGGCAAAAGTTATATCAGACATATTGAGCCTACCGCCATCGCGGGCGCGGTCAAGGCGGGCCGTTTTTCAGCCACAATCGACTTCAAACGCATTCGCGAAACTGAGGCGGTCATCATTTGTGTGCCGACGCCCTTGAACAAAAACCGTGAACCGGATATTTCCTACATCATTGATACCGGTTCGAGCATCGCGCCGCACCTGCAAAAGGGAATGCTCGTTATCCTGGAATCCACGACCTATCCCGGTACGACGGACGAAGACTTGCGGGCAGTGCTTGAGAAGAACTCAGGAATGAAGGCTGGCACGGATTTTCATCTCGCTTATTCGCCGGAACGCGAAGACCCGGGCAATGCGCAATGCAAAGCGGAAGTCATTCCCAAAGTGATCGGCGGATACACGCCTGTCTGTCTCGAGCGCGCCATGGCGTTGTATGGCCGCGCGATTAAGACACTGATTCCTGTTTCATCCTGTCGCGTTGCCGAGGCTACAAAATTGCTCGAAAATATCTTCCGTAGCGTCAATATCGCCCTCGTGAATGAACTTAAATTGGTGTACTCAGCTATGGGAATCGATATTTGGGACGTGATTAACGCGGCAAAAACCAAACCGTTCGGTTTCATGGCTTTCTATCCGGGGCCTGGCCTGGGCGGCCATTGTATTCCCATTGATCCCTTTTACCTCACATGGAAGGCACGTGAATATTCCCAAAACACACGTTTCATCGAGTTGGCCGGCGAAATCAATACATCCATGCCGATGCACGTCATTAATCGCACTGCAGAAGCTCTTAACG
>DASYZW010000441.1:0-3431 GCA_035945915.1 Verrucomicrobiia bacterium
CGCGACAACGGGCACGAACACTTACATTCGCGGCCGCGTCAACCTCAACACCGCCGGCCCAACGGTGCTCACGGCGCTTTTCTGGGGTGTTGGTTACAGCCAGGGCGTGGATGAAAGCACCGCCGAAAGCGCGGCGCAAAACGTCATCAATTATCGGGCGGAAAACGCCAGCAGCCTTACATCAGTAGCGTGGATTGTGGATGCGCTCGGCACGACCAGCCCGGTCATCAAGGCATTGCAAACCGGCGACTACGTCACGGTCCATACTTATCAATTTTCGGCCGATATTGCCGCGGTCGGTCCCTATGGCCGTGGTTATCGGCGCGTCAAATTCGTTTTTGATACCAGTGACGGCACGCCCAAAATCATTTACCGCCAGGATCTGTCGAGCCTTGGCTGGGCGCTGGGTGACAATGCGCGTCAGACCGGGGTTGCCAAGACATCGCCATGAATAACCTTTTGAAGATTAATTTCAGGAAACAAAAGCGGATTACGAGCGTGCTGGGTTTGACTCTCGATGGCACGCGTCTCGAAGGCGTCGTCCTGCGCCGCAACAACGGCTCCGTAAACATCGAGCAAACATTTTCCGCCGTTCTGACCCTGGACCCGCTGACAGGCGCGCCTGAGCTGGTTGGCCGGGAGATTCGCAATCACCTCGAGGCGGCCGGCGTGCGGGAACGGCATTGTGTCTTTGGCCTGCCGCTAAAATGGGTGCTTACCGCAAACACAGAACTGCCGCCATTGCCGGAAGCCGACGCGGTGAGTCTCTTGCAGCTCGAAGCTGAGCGGGGCTTTCATAGCGATATCACGACACTTCAACTCGCGGAATCGCGCTGCGCGCTGGCGGGCGGCAAAAAGCTAGTGACCTTCGCAGCCGTTGCCAAAGGCCAGATTGATCCGCTGATCGCCGCGCTGACCGCCGCCAAATTGAAGCCGGTAAGTTTCTCGCTTGGTTTGACAGCCCTGCAAGCGCCGTCTGCCCAAAATGGAGTGCTCGCCCTGGCCATTGGCGAGTCCGGAGTGGGATTACAAGTCACAGGCAACGACGGTGTGGCGGCCCTCCGAGGATTTGAGGGCGCGGTCGAAACCGCAGGGGGCCGCCGAATTCTGCAGGCCGGAGTGGTGGCGCGTGAAACGCGAATTACCCTGGGCCAATTGCCCGCGGAACTGCGCGCCGCGGCGCGGCGCATCCGGATTTTCGGGCCGCGAGAACTCGCCCGGCAATTAGCCGATGAATTGGAGCTGGCGTTTGAGCCGATGGGAATCGACGTCGAAGTGGTCACCGCGTATCAACCCAACGAATTCGGCGTCGAAACGCCGGCCGACGCGCCCGTCTCGGCGGCTTTCAGCCTGGCGGCGCGTCAATTGGCCGGGCAGCGTCCGGTATTTGAATTTCTTCCCCCGCGTCCCACCGTGTTCGAACAGTTCGTCTCCCGCTATTCATCCGGCAAAGTTCGCACCGCCGGCATGGCCGCGGCGGCGGTCGTGGCAATTGTGCTGCTTCTGTTCCTGGTCCAACAAATTGAATTGATTCACTATCGATCGCAGTGGAATGCGATGTCCGCGAAAGTGGCCGATTTATCGGCCATCCAGGACAAGATCCAGCGTTATCGGCCCTGGTCGGACAACACTTTTCCGGCGCTGACCATTTTGCGGCAGCTCACGATGGCTTTTCCGGACCGCGGCGTGGTTACCGCCAAGGCCATCGAGATTCGCAACGGCAACCAGGTAAGCTGCACCGGGGTCGCCACGGACAGCGGCGCGCTCTTAAGCATGCTCAATCAGCTCCGCTCGACCGACGGGGTCACCGGCCTGACAGTGGAACAGATTCGCGGAAAAGCTCCCATGCAATTCACCTTTGACTTTCAGTGGAACGAAAATGGAGGACAAAATGGAAATTAAGAATCGCCAGCAAGCGCTTATCGTCGTGACGCTCGCGCTCATTGGGCTCTGGCTCGCCAACCTGGTGGTTTATGAGCCGCTCGTCAAATGGTGGCAATCCCGGGACGCGGATGTCAGGACTTTGAAACAGCAAGTCAGCGAGGGCAGGACATTGATACGCCGCGAGTCGGCGATTCGCGATGAGTGGAAACACATCCAGTCCAACACGCTGGCCAATGACCCTTCGCAGGCCGAACAAAAGCTGCTGAAAGCGTTCGACAATTGGGCAAGCGATAGCGGCGTCAACGTCGAGAGCATCACTCCTCAATGGCAGGATGACCAGAACGACTATTCTACCCTTGAATGCCGCGTCGAAGCGTCGGGGGACCTCGGGACCCTGAGCCGGTTTATCTATGAAATGGAAAATGATCCCATGACGATTCAACTTGAGGCTCTCGAGTTGACCGCCAGCGACGAAAAAGGCCAGCAACTGACGCTCGGCCTCCAGATGAGCGGATTGGCCCTCGTTAACCAATAACCATGAAACCTGAATTTACGATTTACGATTTGAGTTTTGTGCATCGCCAAAGCCGCCAGGGGGCTTTGGTCAAATCGCCGTTCGCCTCCAAATCAAATTGTTTTACGACGTTTTTTGTTCTTCCAATTTTCGGTATCCTGTTGGCGGGTTCTTTCTTCGCCACCGCCCAATCCACCAACGATTCATCCACCACGGATTTCTCCTCATTCCAGGTGATTGTTGACCGGAATATTTTCAACCCGGACCGTTACGGGCGGACGAGTTACGCGCCGAGTTCGCATGCCGTTCCAACCTTTTCGCTGGCCGGCACAATGAGTTATCGGAAGGGCATGTTCGCTTTCTTTAACGGTACGAGCGACGAATATCGAAAGGCCCTTCAGCAGGGCGGAACGATTGGCGGTTACACCGTCGCCAAGATCACATTCGACGCCGTGCAACTCCAATCCTCGGGAAAGACGATTGATATGAAGGTGGGCGCGGCCATGCGGCGCGAGGGGGACACGTGGGTGTTAAGGTCCCCAGGAGAATGGGGTGATCTGTCCGCCAGCGGAACGTCGCCGACGAATGGAGCGGCCGCGGAAACGTCCGGCAACCTGCCATCCGGCGGCGAACAAAACGACGTTCTGAAACGATTAATGGAGAAACGAGAACAGGAACTAAAATGAAAAAATTGCTTCTACCGATAATGTCCGTGTGTGCGGCGGGGCTGCTGCTCCCGGCCAATGCCCAAAACAGCGGCGCCGAACCGTCGGACGAAGGCGGACCGCCGCCGGGTCCGCCGGCGCAGGTCACGGGCGATATGCCGCCGGAAATGGCTCCCGGCCAACCTGAGCCTGGCGCCGCCGGGCAGGCCGGCGCCGCCCAACACGTCCCGTCCGGTTCCATCCATTTTATTCAATCGAATAACGCCCAAAAAGCGGCCTCACCTCAAGGTCAGGCGCAAGTGCCATCGCAATTTGTGCCCCCGGATGACACCGGAGGCGCATCCAATCCGGATCAATTGCGCCTGAAC
>DASYZW010000442.1:0-3902 GCA_035945915.1 Verrucomicrobiia bacterium
TGAGAGTGTATGTTACCGGCACAAATGCTGCGTGGATCGCTGCGACGAGAGCCGAATGTTCCTCTTCCGCTTTTCCCACGGCTTTATCCGTCCGGGCAACGATGGCTGACATGGAAGAATTCGGATTGCCGTGAAATATGCTTTTGATTTCCGTGGTTTCGAACGCCTGTTTGTTTGCGATTGCCGCATCCACTTTAGCAAACGCCGCGCTGAACGGGTTCTCCGGAAATTCCGCCGCCAAATTGACGCCCGCAGCCAACTGTGACGAAGTAAATGTCTTGCTCACATCGCCCCAGGAAACCTGATAAACGGGAGAAGCCGCATTCTTTACGATGAGTAAAAAGCGGTTCAGATGTTCATTAAACGGCACCAGCGTCATACCGGAGCGAATGCTGTCGTTGGTTTTGATGGTGTCTTCTCCGCAAACGGGATAAGATGCAGTTGCGAGCCCGCTGGGTTCGCACGGACAGAACGGATAACGCGAGCTTTCAATCGTCCATGCGCCCGCCCCGGCTGAAACGACTTTTTGGCCCTTCGAAGCTTTTATTCGGTTTCGCTTCAAATCAATTCTGACGGTTCCGATGTCGCCAGGCAGGCCCATGGCCGTTAAAAAGGCATAGGCCATGATTAAGTGGCCCGCCCAATACGGGTGCACACCATCCCGGCCTGGAATCGCATAGTCCGGGCCGTATCGCTGTCGTCCTGAATAATCCGCGGTCAGCATGGGCCAAAATACATCTGCAAAACGCACGCCTTCGTCCCTGGCGATTCCAATGTCGATATTTCGAAACTCGCACAGGCTCAGGTTCAAGTTTTCTACGGTATAATCCGGCGCCTTCTGCCACCAGGGCACTTTGCTGATGCATCCCGGCGAACCCAAAATGACCCTTACGTGATGCGATTTAAACGCATCTACGACTTCGAGCGAATTGGTGTAATAAATCCGGCCAATCCGATCCTCGAAAGGCCGATATTCAAAATCGTTCATTCCGTAGCAAGTTGTGGCGATGGTGGGATCAAAACGCAGGCAATCGTTGGTCATTCGCCGTAAAAACTGCCATGCCTTTTCTCCGCTCCACCCATATTGCCGCACCGAAATGTCTAATTGTGGGGCGCACATCGTCAGGTAATCCTCGATGATTCGGGAATACATTTTTTGCTCAGTGATAGAATCACCGCAGATCGCCAGGCGATCCCCCTTTTTAAGTATCATTCTCGAATACTCAGGCGCCTTTATTGGATTGAATTTTGAAAAGAACAGATCGGCTGGTTTCGGCTCCAAATCGGCTGAAGCAACGGCTGAATAGCCCAGGAATGCGAATAATAGAATCGAAGTAACACGCATAATGGCCAAGACTTTCCCGCAATAAAGACTGCGTGTAAATTCAAAAGAACTCAACGCGGCCGGCTTGGCAGCGGCACTATTCGGGAGGAGGCTCGCCGAAATGGGCTTTGTACGACGCATAGGCCGTGGCGTCGTTAAGCATCGATTCAATCGTTGCCGCCAGCGGTTCGATACGCCAAACACCTGAAAACACCGCCCGGTCACTGATACTGCTTTCGAGCACAAATGTTGGACGTTGCGTTACTTTCAAGTCATGAAAATGCGCGGTCGCCAGCCTTACCCGGTTCACAACTTCCTTCGATTCCGCCCTCGCCAGGAGCTTTTTCGCATCGAGGCCGGCCGCCTTCGCAGCGATTTGCGCGCACACTTTTCCACTGGCGATCTTCCGTCCCTCGCGGAGGGCCGCTTCCATCAACGCCACTCGCGCGGCGTCATCTTTCACGCCGAAATCTTTTGCCGCCTCTGCCACGCAATTAATTTTAAGGAATTCGGGTTGATACGGGTCGAGCCAGCCTGAATTCAACATGAAAGGGGATTTTACGATTGTCCCGCTTCGTCGGTAATACCATTCCGCCTGAGCGCGCGATTTGGACATTCCAGAGGCGTCCAGCAGGGCGATTTGCCAGTCAAATTTCACCGGAGATGTTGCATACCGTCGTTTCAGCTCGGCCCAGGCCGGCTCAGCCCAGTAACACCAGGAAGACGTGAGATCAAGAAAGTATGTGACGGCTATCAAGGACCGCGGCTTTGAGTCATCGTTCATAATCGGATCGTTTATGGTCGGAACGATGGTGCGTAACGGCCGCGAAAAATTCAAGGGTATGCTGTAACGGCGCCGGAAACAACTTGGCGCCCTACCTGACGGCTTTGGCGGAATCGGTTAACAAAACGACATTTGTCCGGGCTGGTCCGTCATACAAATATTTTTCGTCCGTTAATGTCTTGAGAAACGCGACAAGCGCCTTTTTATCTTCTGGCGTGAGCGGGAGGCCTCCGTCGGGATGTTTGGCGAGGTTGGGGTCAAGGGTTGCACTGCGTTTGACCCCACTAACATAATGTTCGACGACTTCATCGAGTGTTCTAAATCTTCCATCGTGCATGTAGGGACCCGTTAGGGCAACATTACGAAGGGACGGAACCGCAAATTTGCCAAGATCGGATGCTTTGCCAGTCACTTTTTCCCGGCCCGGATCTTCGAAGACAGCGTCAAGTCCGTTATTTGCGAATGCCTGGCTCTGAAAAAGCGGGCCGCCGTGACAATGAAAACAGTCCGCCCCATATTGTCCGCGGCGCGGATCGTATTCTGTGGAAAATAATTCAAAACCACGCCGCTCCTGCGGAGTAAATTGATCGGCACCGCGCAGAACACGATCGAATTTTGAACCGAAAGAAGTGAGCGTGAGGAGGTAGTTTTCAAGCGCGAGCGAAACCTTTTCCGCGGTGATTTCCGGCGTGCCGAACGCGGCGGAAAACAGGGACGGATAATTATCGGCACTTGCCAGCCTGGTCACGAGATTCGAAAGTGACTGATGCATTTCAACGGGATTTTGAATCGGCTGCAGCACCTGTTCCCGAATGCTTTTAGCCCGGCCGTCCCAAAAAAACTCGCTTTTCCACGCAAGGTTGAAGAGTGGCATCGTATTTCGTTGGCCTAAGGCTCCTTCAGCGCCGCGCGCAATGCTGCGACCGTCGGTGAAGGCTTTGGCAGGTGAATGGCAGTCAGCGCAGGATTGGCGGTTATTAATGGAAATTCGGGCGTCGAAAAACAGCTTTTTTCCCAATTCAACTCGCTCGACGGTCAATGGATTGTCCCGTGGCAGTTCAGGAACTGGAAATATCGAGCTAATTTCAAAGGGATACGGCGTGAATTTAGCTGGCAGAAAAAGCGGCTTCGGTTTCTCGATGGCGATTTGCTCATCCGTGAGTTGTACCACGTGGCGAACATTAAATGCACCAATAAGGTTGTGAACCAGGGCGGCTGCAATCGGGTCGCCGTCGCGCGAATGCGTCGAGGAGCCATCGGCTTTAAATGAAAGCGGCCGCGGCGCGTTCAATACGGCGGCCAGATCAAAATCCAATTGGAGTGTTGTTTCGTTAGTCAGATTTAACGGGACGGGAATCGTAATTTGAGCGGCGTTGGTATCGCGGGCCAAATGAAAGGCCCACCCGTCCAGTTCGCCATTGCCGTTGCGCCAGAGGCCTTCCAGTGCCATAAAAATGTAGCCGCCTTGCCAGCCCCAATAGAGTCGATTTACATCAGGATTCAACGAATGGCCCGCGGGAATTTTAGCGATATTCGCGTGGTTCAGGCGAGGAGGCAGCCCGAGGAGGAATCTAACGGTCCGGAATTCTCCGGCCGGAACATCGGGCAAATGGATCGTGTCGCGATTCTGCTCGCAGTCAAGCCACGCGACGGAATTTGAAAATTCGAGCCACGTACCATCGTTACGCTGCAATGCAAAGTCGCTGACAAAATAGCTAACGCGTGTGATGGAAAAAATTTCCCCCGCCACGGTCTGATAACGCAATGATGCAGGCTCAAGATCGCTGCCCGAAA
>DASYZW010000443.1:0-3157 GCA_035945915.1 Verrucomicrobiia bacterium
AACGTTTCCGCCGCGGGCCGCGTCGTATTGCCAATTCATCGTCCGATCAACCGCGCCGCCAAAAATATCCGTCCATCCATCATTTTTGCCTACGAATCCGTTCGATACCATCGCTCGACCGCCGTCCAATTTCCAGGGCAGTGAAACGGCCAGTGCCGACGCCGCCTCATTCGGTTTCCAGGCCGCCAGCATGACCCGGTCTCCGTCCCGAACGGTTCGCGAATTGTCATTGCCGCCCGCATTGCCAATCCCCGGATGGTTCAAAATAAAAACATTGAAATCCCGGACCGATTTGCCCGGTTCCAGCGCTTGAAATGTGACGCGTTCGATGAGCGTTGAGCGGGTCGGGTCGGTAAAAATGCGTTTCGTGATTTTCCACGAGCTGTTATTTGCCGTCGTCGTGCTCTCCCAAAGCATCGACCGTTTGTTGACAAGCCGGACAGACTGTTGCCGTTGCAATTTCTCTTCGCCATCGGCCGCCCGCGCCGTTTTGGCGGCGTCTTCAACCAAAAACTCCATGTCGATGTTCTGTACCGTGTCCGGGGAGGGATAGAATACTTCGCTCAACATTCCGTGGGTTCCGGTAAAATAGACTTTTGAGCGCCGGTTGGCGGCGGTTCCAATCAAGTCCTTGGACCCCGGCGTCCAAACGGACGGCATTCCCGGGCCATTTGGGGCATCAACGGCCTGGGATGGTTCAAAGACCAATACCAATGCCAAAACCAGGACAATCGTCAGGCACGCTCGTTTCGGGCATGAGAGGAAAACGCGGGAGCGGATGCGATTCATAAATTGTTTCTCATGAACTGTCCCGTCCTGCGCAAACGCCCTGCGGCCTGGTATAAAGGGCATTCACCGGCGGGTCAGCCCCGAAGATATTTTACTACGGCTTCAGTACGTGAATGGACGTGGAGCTTTTCGTAAACGGTTCGGACGTAGCTGCGAACGGTATCGATGCTGATTTTCATGCGGTCGGCGATCTCTTTGTAAGCATAGCCATTGGCCAGTTGGCCGAGAAATTCCCGTTCACCCGGCGTCAGGTCAGACAGCGCGCCCTCCGCCGGTTTGGAAAAGAATTGGACCACGCGCCGGGCCAGTTGCGGCGTCATGGGCGCGCCGCCGTTGTGGACGTCACGGATGGCCTCGAGCAATTTCGATGAAGCCGTCCGTTTCAGGAGATATCCGCTCGCGCCGGCTTTCAGCGAATTAAAGAGAGATTCGCTATCTTCGTAAACCGTCAGCATCAGGAATTGGATATCCGGATTGACCGCCTTTATTTGGCGCACACACTCAAATCCCTTCATTCCAGGGAGATTGATGTCCATGAGCACGACGTCCGGGGGATGCCGCGGAATTTCCTTTAATGCGATCTCGGCATTGGCGTAGTCGCCAAGCAGTTTCAAATTTGAGGCGCGACGGATGAGCGCGGCCAGACTGGAGCGGATCTCCTCATCGTCATCCACGATTACCACTTTAATTTGCATGTCCTGTGCAACCGGTGCTACCACGCCTCTTAAATGCCTGAAGCGTGGAAATTTCTCAACCGCACAAACGTGCTGTATTCAGATCTACAGCCCTCAAATCCAGACTCCGGACTTAACGCCTCCCTGTCAAGGTTTTCGTCCAATTTCGGGCTATGGAAGACGCATCTTGGTGCCATTGTTGGCAGGGACAGCGCTGCTGCGCTGTCCCTGCCGCAACGACCGTATCCAGTGGGCTTTGGACTGTAGACACTGGACTGTAAACGGTCAGCGCATCAGCGTCTCGACTTGATCAAATGAGCCTTCACCATTGGCGGCCCTGGCCGCGGCGCGAAATTTTCCCGGGGTGCTGCCCGTTTTTTGAGTGAAGACAGTGTGCAGGTATTCGCTGTGCTTGAAACCGGTCCGTTCCGAAATCTGGGCCAGCGGCCAGTCGGTGTCCGCAAGCAATTCTTTCACGCGCTCGATGCGAAGGCGCAACACCTCGGCCTTGGGACCCCGCCCCACCTGGGCCACGAATCGCCGTTCAAAAACGCGCCGGGACATTCCGGCGGCGCGGGCCATGTCATTCACCGAAATGGCCTCAAACGCATGCTCGCGCAAATAGCGGGCGCCCGCCGCAAGCTGGCGATCTTCCATTGCCAGCACATCGGTGGACCGTCGCGTGATGATGCCTTTGGGAGGAATGAGTATCGCCTCCGTGGGAGGAGCTTTCCCGGACATCATTTGCTCCAATAAAGCCGCGGATTCGTAACCGATCCGCAGGGTATCCAGGGCGATGCTCGTGAGCGGCGGATCCGACAGCTCGCAAAAAAGCTCGTCGTTGTCCACGCCGATGACCGCGACTTCCTCCGGCACAAGCAACTCAACGCGCCGGCAGGCGTTCATCACCTGCTGCCCGCGAATGTCATTGCAGGCCATGATTCCCACCGGCTTGGGCAGGGATTTGAGCCAGCGGCCGAGGTCTTCCTGAAAAAGAAGTCCGCGCTTCTCAAGCTCGATCGTCTGGGTATTGCGGGAAATCTCCGGTGGTTCATAAACGTCGCAGGTGAAACCGGCGCGCGCAAGCCGCTGGCGAAACCAATGACTGCGGCTGTCCGAATAATTGGCGCCCACAAACCCGCAAAAGGCATAGTGGCGGAAGCCGCGCTGCATGAAGTGTTCGGCGGCAAGATTTGCGACGACTTCGTTCTCCGTGTCGATGAGCGGCAGCCCGCAGCCGGAGGAACCCCGCACATCGACCGCCGGAACGCCCAGGTTCCGGATCATTTCGCCCAATTCGGGCGTTTCCAGCCATGCAATGATGCCGTCGCCCTTCCAATTCTTGATCCAATAGGGCACGGGATCGCTCCAGCGCCATTCCTCGCTTTGCACGGACCACTCGTGATGTTCGCGCACAAATTTGGCAACGCCCAGCAGGATGCGCCGGCCGTACCAGCGCGAAAAATCAATCAGGAGCGCCACCTGCCGGCGTTTTCCACGGCGTTTTCGGAGAGGTTTTTTCACTCGGCAATGAATTTATTTCGCGTGGCGCAAAACCTCAATAGAAAAACGCAAAACCTCAATGGACAGTTTTCCAGGTCCTGCTAAGATGGTAGAAATCATCCATGCTGTGTTTTTCGGCAACAGTGTCGGTCCACCTCAGTCGGCAGCTTTCTGCTTTTGGCAGCGATTTA
>DASYZW010000444.1:0-2235 GCA_035945915.1 Verrucomicrobiia bacterium
CACTGGGTTGCGCCGGCTGGATGTTTCACGCAAACGCCCATGGGGTGGGTTTGCTGGTCGCCATTGTCGCATTCATCGCCGCATTCGCTATGGCCCTGGGACCGATTCCCTGGATACTCTGTTCGGAGATTTTTCCCATGCGGATTCGCGGACGCGCCATGTCCGTGGCCACATTCGTCATTTGGATCTCCTGTTATATCGTCGCCCGCACGTTCCCGGTCCTCAACAGCAGCCCGCACGTGGGGCCGGCGGTGACGTTCTGGATTTACGGATTGTGCAGCGCGCTGGCGTTGGTTTTTGTTTTTGTGATGGTTCCCGAGACGAAGGGCAGAACCCTCGAAGAAATCGAAATACGATTGACGCAGGGACAATGACCATTTGCCGGACGGTAAAGACAGCGCTCTTCGCCACTAGCGCCCTGCCCATCGTAGCCTTGGCGAAGTCGGGTGTCACCGCCGTCACCGCGCGTAAAGCGCGCGGTATCCCGCAATGTTGGCAAATGGTTTGACACACCGTGACATTTGTTTATACATTTGAAATCAGATTATGTTATCGTTAGATCATCAGAGTCCGGTTCCGCTCCGCGCGCAGGTCGAAGCGTTGTTGCGCGAACTGATCCGGCAACCGCAATATCAAAACGGCGCGTTGTTGCCGGATGAAGTCGCCCTGGCGGCGCAATTGGGAGTCAGTCGCGGCACTGTGCGTTCCGGGATCAGCAAGCTTGTGTTTGAAGGCTTGTTGGACCGCAAGGCGGGGGTCGGCACGCGCGTTTCCAATCGGAATGTCGAATCCGGCATCCAGGAATGGCACAGTTTCACGCGGGAGATGGCGTCCAAAGGCATCCAGGTTGAGAATTTCCGGGTGGCATACCATCAATTGGAGGGGAGCAAGGATGCGTTGCAGGCCTTGCAATTGGATGGTCCGCGCGCGTTATGGCGACTGGACCGCGTGCGCGGCTGGAACGGCCGACCGGTTTTGCACACGATGTCATGGTTTCATCCCCGGCTGGGCCTCAAGGGAAACGAGGAAACCAGCCAGCCCGTGTATGAGATGATCGAGAATGTCAGCGGCGTGCGCCCCCACCACGCGCGTGAAGACTTCCTGGCCGTGAATGCCGACGCCCTGATGGCCAGGCAATTGGACGTTGAAAAGGGATCGCCGCTGTTATTGCGCCGGCATACGGTTTTTGACGCCGGCAATCGCCCGTTCGAATTTGCCGAAGTCAGGTATGTAAGTTCCCGCTTCGCGCTGACGCTGGACGTGCGGCGGAAAGACTAGCCCGGTTCACAGCAAGGAATCCGTTGGCCAGCAAATCCAATTACGATCAATTCCCGGTCATTGCCGTGCCGAATGGCGCGAGTGCTTGTGTGGCGGGTCTCGAAAACTGTGCGGCGCGTTTGCGCGAATCCGTTTCTGCGAAAAAGGCGCGGAAAACCGTTTTGGTCGTCGAATGTTATCCCGGCGTGGACTCGACGACGGTCCTGCGCCAACTTCAGCAGAACCTTGCGCCTGCACTGACGCTCAACGCTGCCGAAGCGATGTTGCCGCCAGAACGGATCGACTCGCTGGTCGCGCCGTTTCTTGGCGGTGATGATCCTGTGTTCGGGTTTCTCACTGATCTCACATTGCCCCGGTTTTTTGATCCTGCGCGCCTGGAATATATGCGCGGGCAGATTCCCGGCGTAAAGGAGGGGGTGGTTTTGATCGTTGGCTGTGGCGCGAGTTTGATTTCGGAAGGAGACATTCTGGTTTACGCCGATCTGAGCCGATGGGAGGCGCAAAACCGGTTTCGTCGCAGTGAAACGAGCAACCTGGGTGTCGAGAACCGCACACTCGCCGCAAGCCTCCAATACAAGCGCGCCTTTTTCGTGGACTGGCGCGTCGCGGATCGCTGGAAACGGCCGCTCATCTCCCAATGGGATTTTGTTTTGGACACACACAATCCAAATGAGCCCAAGCTCGCAGATGGCGAGGCCGTTCGCCGTGCATTACGACACGCTGTGACCCGGCCGTTCCGGGTAGTTCCTTTCTTTGACCCGGCGCCGTGGGGCGGACAATGGATGAAAGAAGCCTGCGATCTCCCGCGAGAGGCGCCTAATTATGGATGGTGTTTTGATTGTGTGCCGGAGGAAAACAGCCTTCTGTTGGAATTTGCAAACATTCGCGTCGAGATCCCGTCCATCAATTTGGTCATTGACCAACCGCGAGCTTTGCTTGGTGAATCCGTCCAGGCGA
>DASYZW010000445.1:0-3783 GCA_035945915.1 Verrucomicrobiia bacterium
TAAAAGCAATAATTTTACCGCGTTCAACAGCAAGGGCGCGCCGTTGGGAACAAATTCGCTTCTCATTGTCTCGTATACCAACGGCTCGCTTGCGATGAGCAATGACGTCGCCGATTTCATCACCAACCAGATCATCTTCGACGCCGAGAATTTCGAAGGCTCCATTCTCTCCAGCAACGAGAATAATTATCTCATTCACATGTCGTTGAATTTTTCGCAATGGGAATATCCCATCGCGTACATCGGCTCCAATTCCTACAACGCGTACGATTACTACCAGCTTAATACCGTGATGACCCGTCGTGACACTGATTAAATCAAATTATATGAATACTTTTTCCGTTCCCGGGAAGCCTCGGGGATTCGCGCTCATGGCGTTGCTGTGCGCCATTGTGGTTGTGTTGATCGTTTTCACAGGCGTGATGTATTGGGTGGCGTCCAATAGTGAGCAGATGAGGAAAAATGAAGTCTTCACCACGAGCGAGGCCGCCGCTGAAGGCGTCTCGGAATATGTCTTCGGCAATATGGACCGCGATTACCTGTACGGAAACCTCGGTACCCCAAGCTATTACCAATCGCTGACAATTTCGACCAATAATTGGCCCGCGCTGTATAATTTTAACGTGACGGTCAGCATGGGGCCCACTGTGACCAATCTTCAATACCTCGGCTCGCAGTATACCAACCTTCTCGGCGAGCCACAGACAAACACCGTCACCGTGACCGCCACTCCCATCGGTCAGCCTTTTAATATTCCTTCCACCGTCAGCCAGACCTTTGTGTTTGCATCCATTCCCGCGTTTCAATTCGCCATTTTTTACAACATCAACCTCGAAATTGATCCGGGTGGCAATATGCCGGTGCAGGGAGCCGTATTCTCCAACGGCGGCATCTGGTCCGGTACGCCGAACGTCACCTATAATTATACCGTCGAAGCCGCCGGGCAGGTGACTACCAACGGTACCGATCCCTTTGTCAGCAATGGCTCCAAGGCGGACACCGGAACGCCGCAGTCTTCGTTTCTGTACGCCAGTTCGCCCCCGCAGCCCGAATCCAACTGTAACCCGTTGCACATTCCTATCGGCGCCAGCGACACCGCCACCAACAACAATTCAACCAACGTTCAGGCCATCATCCAGATTCCGCCCTCTTACGTATGTGCTCCCAAATCCGCCGCGTACGAGGCCACCAACCAGGTCTACGATTTCAACGCCGCAAGCATGATTGTTTCCAATTGGTTTTGGGGAACGAATGGCTGCGCCCCCTGGAGCAATAGTTATACGGTTTACCTCCAGGACAGCATTCAAAATCCATACTTTGTTCAAAATGCCGGGGTAAGGACCAATTGGGTCTTGCTGACCAATGATTACTACATCATTTCAAATCGATATGGCGCCAGCGGCGCTCTGGTCTCGACCCCGGTAAGCTGGGTTCCACATTTCCGTTTTACCAACAATACCTTGTCAATGAAATGGACCAATTCCCCCGTCGCCGGAGGAACCAACGGTCCTGGCCCCCTCGGAACCAATTCCGTCTGGTATGCCGGTTTTTCTTTCCTGACCAACGTCACGTTTTATGATTATCGTGAATCGGCCACGGTGCATGCCGTCCAGGTGGACGTCGGCAAACTTGGCGCATGGATAACCAACGCCGCGCCCAATGGAGGCAGCAATTGGAACGAAGAACTTTGCGAAGACGTCGGCCACGGCATCAACTCCATGTACGTTTACAACGCCACTCCGTACATCGGTTCCTCGGTGCTTCCCGCGGTTCGGGTTGTGAACGGTCAAATGTTGCCCTACAGCAATTGCCGGAATACCAACGGTGGAAGTGTTTTCACTTGCGGGTTCACCTTCGCCACCGCTTTCCCGATGTATGTGAAGGGCAATTATAACGTTCAGACCAATGGCGGCGGGGCAGTCCTCGGTTCGCATAATACGGCCAACACCTTTCCCGCCGCATTCCTGGCGGATTCCATCACCATCCTCTCATCCAATTGGAACGACAGTACTTATACTTCAGGCTACCCCCTGGGTTCTCGGACGCCTGCCAATACGACGATCAATGCCGGCTGTCTCGAGGGCATCGTCCCATCGACGAGTTCAAGTTATTGCGGTGGCGTCGAAAATTTCCTCCGGCTGCTGGAGAATTGGTACCCCGGCTCTACACGCTATGTCCTCACGTACAATGGCTCCATTATGGTGATGTTCGCGAGTTCCTACGCGACCAACATGTGGGGAGGCGGTTATTATTCCATCCCCACTCGTGACTGGGGTTTCGACACGAATTTCCTGATCCAATCCGAACTGCCGCCACTCACGCCCCAATTCAGGGCCGTCGTCCGGAATACCTGGTCCGGATATTGATTCCGCCATTTTTCTTTCGTTTTAAAATAACGTCGCGTAAGCGCGCGCCGATTCATTTTGGCGGTCCTTCGCACGCTTCAATGAAGTTTTTTGATTCCTCTTTGCCACAAATCGAAATGACACAAAGCAACGACAACCAGCGAATGCCCGATTTTTTCCTCGGCGATCAATTTAGGGATTTCTGAAACGGGCGCGAGCGTCGTGACCAGGTCTTCTCCCTGGTCAAATTCCACGGGGTGCGCGAGCCGGCAATTCTCAATCAACACTGTATAGCAGATATTGTTCAAGATCGCCGGGTTTGCCTGGATGCGGCCGAGGATGCGTGCCTTCTCGCCTTCATAACCGGTCTCTTCTCGCAACTCGCGCACCGCCGTCGCTACCGGGTCGGTTTCCTCGGGGTCCATCATGCCGCCCGGTATTTCCAGTTCCACGCGGCCCGAGCCGAAACGATATTGCTCCACCATCACCAACTGCCGGTCCGGCGTCACGGCCACCACATTCACCCAATGAACACTCTCCAAAACAAAAAAGTCATGTTCCTTTTCCGTTCGCGGTGATATGTAGGTGTCCGACCGCAGCTTAAAAATGCGGAAATCGCCCAGTTGTTTCGTGCTGACTTTCTTCCACGGACGGCTCATTCGTTGCCTGAATCGTAAATCGTGAACGGTAAATTTAAAGCCCTTTTTCCTTTGCCGCCCAGCCTTGGCGCATCAAGGTCAGCAAATGCGTCATCGCCTCCTCGTAAGTCCGCCCCTTCAATTCCATCAATTGCCTGGCGCGTTTGTCCAATTGCATCGCCATTTCGGTGGATTTTTCCGCCGGACACCCCAGCGCCACCAAAGCCCGCGCTAATTCGGTAATCTGCATCGAAAGATTCTAAAATAATCAGTTGACTTTGACCATCCCGTTGATAATATTCCACCCCTTTACTTAATGAAAACGTATCTGCCGAAAGTAAACGTTAACGAGCGCAAGTGGCACGTGATTGATGCCGATGGCGCCGTGCTGGGCCGCCTCGCCGCCCAGGTCGCCGATATTTTACGTGGCAAAAACAAACCTGTCTATACCCCGCACCTCGATGCCGGGGATTTTGTGGTCGTCATCAACGCCGAAAAAGTGCGGGTCACGGGCAAAAAAGAGACCGCCAAGGAATACATGACCTATTCCGGCTGGAAAGGCGGCGAAAAATACGCCACCGTCGAGCAAATCCGCGCCCGGCATCCGGAACTGCTCATCGAAAGGGCCGTCAAAGGCATGATTCCGAAAAACCGCCTCGGCCGCGTGTTGCTCACCAAGTTGAAAGTCTTCAAAGGCCCGAAACATACGCATGCCGCGCAGAAACCCGAAGCGCTCAAGGCGGCCGCCTAACAATTTTTAAACCATACCCACTACGATGGCAGCAAAAGCAACAAACGAT
>DASYZW010000446.1:0-2565 GCA_035945915.1 Verrucomicrobiia bacterium
CCCACGCGCCGGGCGAAGTCGGAATGAACTTTGCAGAGGCCGTCGCGCTCGCGCGTAGCGTGGGTTACACAAAGTGCTGTCGGTTCGAGCAACGCCAAAAGCGAATTGTCCCGTTTTGATTCATGCAGACGGCAAAAACCACGCAATGGCCCACCCTCGTTTGCATTGCCCTTGCGCTCGGGACATTCATTTTGTATTTGCCAGTCGTTCATAACGGCTTCATCAATCTCGACGATGGGGTTTACATTTACCAAAACAGCCATGTGATGTCCGGCCTCCGATGGGGAAATATCTTATGGAGCTTTGGACATATCCATGCCGGCTATTGGATTCCGCTTACCTGGATCTCGCATATGGCGGATTGTCAATTGTTCGGGCTGAACCCGGCGGGACATCATTTGGTGAATGTGCTCATTCATGCGGCGAACGCGGTGCTGTTGTTCGTTTTATTGAACTATCTGACTCGCGCAACCTGGCGCAGCGCATTCGTGGCGGCGGCATTTGCCTGGCACCCATTGCGCGTGGAATCGGTTGCGTGGGCGTGTGAGCGCAAGGACGTCTTAAGCGGGTTTTTCTGGATGCTGACGTTATTATGCTATACCTGTTATGCCAAATCTTTGTTTTTTGCGAAAAAACCGGCAAATACCGACCGCCTCCCGAATCAAGAACGGTCTGCTGTCGCGGTCCCCTCCCCGCTCCGATCCGATGAGAGAGGCGGAGTGAAAGTTTCTGCAACCTGCTACCTGCTCGCACTGTTTTTCTTTACCTGCGCACTGATGTCCAAACCGATGGTCGTTACTCTGCCCTTTGTTTTACTGCTAATCGATTTCTGGCCGCTCCAAAACTTCAGCAGGCCTGCCGGCACCGATAAGACGGACACGACCAAAAGGACGCTCGGATGTTTATTTGCGGACAAAATCCCATTCTTCGCACTTTCATTTGTTGAATGCGTCGCGACTTATCGAAACTGCGGCGCCGCAAATGATTCAGTTTCATTTCGGCTCATCCATTCGTTTTGGGGATATTTGCAGTACGTATCCAAAACTATTGCGCCAGTCAAACTGGCTGTCCTTTATCCGTTCCCCGCCCGGGAACCGGTAGTCGCCGCCTTTTTAGGAGTGGCGTTGGTATTGGCGGGTACGATTACCTTCACCGTTTTGTTCCGCCGCCGACCGTATTTGCTGGTCGGGTGGCTTTGGTTCCTTGGTACACTCGTACCCGTTATCGGATTTGTCCAATCCGGTTACCAATCGATGGCGGACCGCTTCACTTATCTTCCGTGCATCGGACTTTTTATTGTGATCGCATGGGGATTGGCTGACCTGGTCCAATCGCCGCGCGGAAGGCCATTTCTTGCCGCCTCCGCGGCGGCCTCGCTGGCAGGCTGTGTCATTCTCACTTCACTTCAGATCCGGTATTGGCACGACAGCATAACGCTGTTCCGCCATGCTTTGACTGTCACTGCGGATAATTATGTCGCGTGCGCCTGCCTCGGGCAGGCCCTCGAGGAAGCGGACGATAATAAAGACGCTCTCGTTTATTGTAACGAGGCCGTTCGACTGCAATCTCAATACGCGCCCGGGCAGTTCTTTCTCGGCGAGGCGCTGTCGAAAACCGGAGACGCTGCAGGCGCGTTGACGCACCTTAAAACTGCGGTTCAATTAATGCCCGATGACGCCGGTTTTCAATATAATCTAGGCAAGTTTTTGCTGGAGCACGGCATGGCGGACGACGCTATTTCGCATTTTAAAGACGCTCTCAACGCTGAACCTGATTTTGCCGATGCGCACAACGCGATGGGCAAGGCCCTGTTGAAACAGGGGAGAATTCTAAAAGCGGCCGACGAATTGGCGCAGGCCGTCACGCTGGATCCGCGCAATGCCCAATTTCACTACGACCTGGCAACCGTCCTTCTGAACCAGTCTCAACCGGAGCAGGCGATGTCCGAGTTCTCCGAAGCCATCCGGCTCCAGCCCGATTTCGCCCTGGCATATGAAAACCTCGCCGTAGTCGAAGCCGGCGAAGGCAAAATGGCCGACGCCATCGAGCACTTTTCTACGGCCGCCCAGTTGCAGCCAAATGATCCGGAAGCGCACTTTAACCTGGGATTTGCCTACCTGAACAATCATCAGCCCGGCCCGGCTGCGGAACAGTTCTCGGCGGAACTACGCCTGACGCCCGATAAGGCTAAAGCGCACTATCGGCTGGCCCAGGCGTTGAAGGAGCAGAACGAACTGCCGCAAGCGGTCACTGAGTACCGCAAAACATTGAAGCTCGCGCCGGATTTTGCCGATGCCAAAAAGGAAATGGACGAGATTTTGGCAACACACCCACATCATCGCGTTACACCCAAATGAAACCGGCCAAATGCAAACCGTTAAGGAGAGCGATATGTTTTGCATTGGCAATCGGCACACTGGCCCTCTTTTGCCCGAGTGTTCGCGATGGGTTTTTGAACTATGATGACAACGCTTACATAACGGAAAATCCGCATGTCACAAGCGGCATAACCTGGCTGAATGTTCTGTGGGCCTTCAAAAGCGGTTACGCTGCCAATTGGCATCC
>DASYZW010000447.1:0-4475 GCA_035945915.1 Verrucomicrobiia bacterium
TCGCGCTAAGCCATCCATCGGCCATCCAGATGTATAGTTGACTTCCATTGGCCGTGGGCAATTGGGCAACCCACGTTTCCTGGCCTCTAATAAACGGGTTCTTTTTGTGGATGGGCGATAGAAAACCCGCCGTGTCCCCGCCGCTGGCTGGTAGTTCGGCATTGTTTGTTCCAGTGGATCCTTCCGTGCTCGCTTGCGTCCGGTCGTTGCCCGATTGGTGGTTTATTTCACCGGCAAAAACGTAAGGGCCCAGCGGTGAGGATGATACTTCCACCGCCACTTCACTGCCTTGCGGGCACGCCGCGCAAAGTGACGCAACCAGGACGTAATACAGGTCCTTCCTCCGGAACAGCAACGGCGCTTCGTTTCCAAACGCGATATAGCCGCCCCCATGGCCGCTGGTATCAGTGAAGTCCGTGGTCAATTGTTCGACGCGCACGGCGTAATCATTGGAAATATCTGTATAGATGTAATAACCCGTCCCGTCATTATCCACGAAAAGGCTGCCGTCGCCGGGGCACGATCCGGACAAATGGGCCCGGCGGTTGACGACTACAAATGGGCCCGTGGGACTGTCACTCGTCGCCACGCCAGCGCTGCCATTCCACAACGTCTGATACCAGTTGTACCAAAGCACGTACTTCTTTGTTCTGGGGTTGTAGACGACGTACGGCCGGTAATAAACGCCTTTCGGCGGATTTTGGAGCAGGTCGCCACGGTCAGTCCAATCCTTGAGGTTGGGTGAACTGTAGACCGAAAACGGACAATTCCAAACCGTATCAAGATGATTCGTTCCGAATCTCGAACCGTAGAGATAATAGCACCCGTCAAAGAACTGAAGGCAGCCCCCGTGGGCGTCGATGATTTTCCCGTTCAGATCGCAACGTGGGGTCATGTTATCAATGACAATCTTTTCCAGGCGTGGCTGGCGGGAACAGGAAACGACAATGAGCGGCAGGATACATGCCAACAAATGTCCATAAAAATTCAATTTGTATGGCTGCATTTTCGCCATAGTATCGGCTGCGTTAGAACGGTCAAGTCGCCTTGGCTGTACTGGATAAGTCGCTCCTTGCGAGCGGCCCTTCGCAGACGGTGATCGTTTATTATGCCTTCAACCCTACCCGAATTGGGGGTTGATTTTGGCAGCGGCGACTGTCAGTGTTTGGATTCTCAGTGTAAAACAAAATATTACAGGCACGAATCTCTATGAAATTTAAAGGCTCATCCGCTTTGATTGCGGGTTATTGTCTGGTCACGATGGCCACCGGTTCTTTGCGCGCGCAAAACACGCCAACATACCTCGATCCGACCGCGCCGATTGACGCGCGCGTTGCCGACCTGCTTTCGCAAATGACCCTGGACGAAAAAATCGGCCAGATGGTCCAGGCCGACCTGGCATGCGTCACCAATCTGGCGGATATCCAGACCTACGGATTCGGCTCGATGCTCAGCGGCGGTGATTCCAAGCCTGAAGGCCCGAATAATCCTGACACCTGGTTGACCACCGTGAATCGCCTTCAATCGTGGGCGTTAAAAACGCGACTGAAGATTCCGATGATTTACGGAATTGACGCCGTCCACGGCCATAACGATGTGGTGGGAACGACAATCTTTCCGCATCACATTGGCATGGGCGCCACGCGCAATCCGGCCCTGATGGAACAGGCTGATCGCATCACCGCGTTGGAAGTTGCCGGCACCGGCATCCGCTGGGCCTTCGGGCCATGCATCGCCGTTGTCCAGGATGAGCGCTGGGGACGCACTTACGAAAGCTATGGACAGGACTCCGCGCTCGTATCGGAATTGGGAGCGGCATCGATAAAGGGCATTCAGGGTGACGAATTGACGACCAATAGCTCTTCTGTGCTGGCCTGCGCAAAGCATTACATTGGCGATGGCGGGACGCAGAACGGAAAGGACCAGGGCAACACCGTATGCGATGAAGCAACGCTCGACCGGCTCTTTCTGCCCCCGTATGAAGCCGCGGTAAAGGCGGGCGTGGGTTCGATCATGGTTTCCTACAGCAGTTGGAACGGCCTCAAGATGCACGCCAATAAACATCTCTTGACCGATGTCCTCAAAGAGCAGCTCGGCTTTAAAGGATTCCTGGTGTCCGATTGGGCGGCCATCGACCAGATTTCTCCCAATTACAAAACCGATGTCGAGTCCTCCGTCAATGCGGGACTCGACATGGTGATGATTCCAAATGGACCCAACAAAACGAATAATTACGTCGAGTTCATCAACGACTTGAAAGATCTCGTGTCCCGGGGAGAAGTCTCGCAGGCAAGAATTGACGACGCCGTCTCGCGAATCCTGCGAATCAAGTTTCAAATGGGTCTGTTTGAAAATCCGTGGACCGACCCATCGCTGACGGCGCAAATCGGCTCTGCGGAACACCGGGCCGTCGCGCGAAATTGTGTCCGTCAGTCGCTGGTTCTTCTGAAAAATAAACACCACGCGCTTCCGTTGTCGAAAAACCTCAAACATATTGCCGTCGTGGGCGAAGCGGCGGACGATTTGGGCATGCAATGCGGCGGCTGGACAATTTCCTGGCAGGGTTCGGGCAATATGACGCGCGGCACCACGGTTTTGCAGGCAATCCGCGACAGCGTTTCGCCATCGACGCAAGTGACTTTCTCGCCGGACGGCAGCGACCTTCAGGAGGCTGACGCGGTCATCGTAGTCGTCGGGGAAAAACCCTACGCCGAAGGACTGGGCGATAGGACGTACCTCGACTTGTCCGCTTCAGACGCGGCACTGATTCAAAAAGCAAAGGCGTCCGGTGCTGCGGTCACGACAATTCTGTTTTCCGGCCGGCCGATGATTTTGGGCCGCTCGCTCAAAGCCAGCGATGCGTTCATCGCCGCGTGGCTGCCGGGAACCGAAGGCGAGGGCGTGGCGGATGTGTTATTTGGAGATTACGCGCCTACGGGGAAACTGCCGCGCGAATGGCCGCGCAACGATGGCCAATTTGCCGTCAATCATATGCACGGCAAACCGCTGTTTCCGTTCGGATACGGTTTGACTTACTAGTCTAAAGCCGACTATTTCAAAATGCGAGTGGCGGGGTCAATCAGCCGCTTCAGAATCCTTGCTCTCAAGCTTTTGCCACACAGCACCGTAGATAGCGATCACCGCGAAGCAAATCAGGGGAATAACAAATCCAACGCGCATGCCGCCTTTGTCCGCAATGTAGCCCATCAGCGGGGTCATGATGGCGCCGCCGACGATCGACATGACCAACAGCGATGAGCCGAATTTGGTGTGCTCGCCCAACCCTCGAATGCTTAAAGCGAAAATGGTCGGGAACATGATGGACATAAAGAAGAAGCTGGCCATGACTCCGATTACGCCAGCCCAGCCGCCCCCCGCCATGGCCACGATCATCATAATCGTGTTGATGAAGGCATAAACGGCGAGCGCCCGGTGAGGACGGGTTAAACTGACCACGGCGCTGCCGATGAGCCGTCCCCCGGCAAACAGCGCAAACGCCAGGGCTTGCAAATTCCCCGCTGATCGATCGCTTAAATTGTTTATATTGGATACCGAGTAATTGATAAAGAAACTGAAGATTCCCGTTTGCGCGGCCACGTAGAGAAATTGCGAAACCACCCCCAGGGTAAAGTGCGATCGTTTCGAAAGAGGCTTGACCGCTTTGCCCTGCGCTTCAGCTTTGAATTCCTCGGCGGCCCGGAGATCCGGAATTTTCGCAAAAATAAAAATCACAAGAAGCACGGTCACGACCGTGCCGATGCCAAGATAAGGAATATCCAGTTTTGCATTGCTGGTGTTCACCTCCGCGGTCGCGGAAAGAATAATGTGCGCGCCGATGAACATGCCCAGGATCCATCCGAGGCCGTTGCACGTCTGGGCCATGTTAATCCGCGTCGCGCCGCTTTCCGGGGGACCCAGCACCGTCGTATACGGATTGGCAATGGTTTCCAAACAGGCCAGACCGCATGCCAGGACAAAGAGCCCCAGCAGAAAGGCCCAATAAGTGTTGATGCCCACTGCCGGGATAAACCAAAACGCCCCCGCCGCGGCCAGGGTTAGTCCAACAATAATACCGCCTTTATAACCGAAGCGGCGCGCGATCAGGCCGGCCGGAAAGGCCATCAGGAAATAGCCCATGTAAAACGCGTTTTGGACAAAGCCTGATTGAAATTTTGAAAGTTGCAGCGTGTTCTGAAAATGCTTATTGAGGTTATCGAGCAGGCCGCTGCAAAAACCCCACAGCAAAAACAATGAGCACATCAGTACGAAAACGACGGCGTAATTCTTTCCGTCTGCCGTGGAAAATAGCTTTCCGGAGCCGGCCTGGGATTTTGCTTCGACAGGGGTTGTAATCATAAGGTGACTGGTTTTTTGCTGGGCTTGTTTGGTCAATGACTATACAACGGTCCGAAATTGGCGCAGGCGCGAAAATCTGCGCCTTCGCGGTCCGCCGTGCCAAAAGCGTTCCACGCGCT